>NZ_JBHYKG010000366.1:0-7868 GCF_042741245.1 Kitasatospora sp. NPDC058965 | reverse complement strand
ACCCGAGGGAGGCGGGCCCGCTCGGCCGTCCGGTGGACCGTCAGTGCAGGATCGCGTGGGTGATCGCGCAGGAGTTGGTGTCGTTCGACCAGCTGGCCTGCTCGGCGAACTTGCCGGTGCCCATGCTCACCATGGCCGCGCCGCCGGCGGTGCCGGGGGCCTTCCAGGCGCACTCGTCGGAGTTCTCCTCGCCGCTGGTGGCGTTGGTCCAGCCGCCGGCGGGGAACTGGTCGGACATCATCTCGTGCCACTCGTGGCCCAGGGTCATCGTCCAACCGTCCAGCTTGCCCGACTTGTTGACGAAGTTGACGCCGCAGTCGGCACCCAGGTCGATGTTGTACGGCTGGTTGCTGAAGGCCAGCGGGCCGTAGGGGGAGTTGACCGCGCCGCCGGTGAGGGAGGAGTCACCGGTGTAGTCGTGCCAGGCGCAGTAGCCGCCGAACGGGCTCTGGTAGTCGTCCGGGTCGGTGCCGTGCGGCGAGAGGATCACGTAGTAGGTGTGCCGGTTCGAGGCGGCGGTGGTGTTGCCGAAGTGCTTGGCGGCCTTGACCGCCTCCTGGCCGAGCTGGTGACCGGTGGCGTCCTGGGGCGAGGCGGCCGCGTTGTCGTACCAGACCCCGGCCAGTACGCCGCCCTTCTGGTACGGCACGAAGGCGGCGTTGGCCGGGCAGCTGGTGGCGCCCTTCTTCACGTTCGGGCCGTCGCACCACTGGGTGAGGTCGGCGGACCACTTCTCGTTGCCGGTGCCGATGCCCTTGAACATCGCCTGGGCGACCGGCGCCGCGCCGGCCGGGTCCTTGGAGAAGGTCGCGTTGCCCTTGGCGTCGGTGCCCTTGGTCCCCCACTGGGTGCCGTAGAAGACCAGGTAGACCTGCGAGTGGCCGTCGTTGACGCCCACTCCGTCGACGCCGCCGCCGTAGGACAGGGTGTCCGGGCCGGTGGGAACCTTCGCGGCCGCGTGGGCCCGGGCGCTCGCGGCGTGCGAGACGAACGGGACGGCGCCGGGGTGACTGTGCGAGCCTGCGGCGACCGCGCTCGGGGTGGTGGCCAGGACGGCTCCAGCGGCGAGGGACAGCGCGGCGACGCCGGTGAAGGCGGCGCGGGCCGAGCCGCGGAGCATGGGGGTACCCATAGTGGGGAGATCCTCTCGTCGGTCGGCCGCACCAATCGGGGTCGGCGGTGCGGCCGGTGAGGTGACACGGGGTCGGGTGAACACGTCCGGCAGGGGCGGTGCAGGTCCTGCCCGGACACACCGGAGCCCTGTCGGACTGCGGTGCGGGAGCCCCCGGGCAGGCCACACTGCCGCCCACGGGGGATGGATCAAGCCGTCAAGTGCCTTGGAACTACGGATCGTTGCTCTGTCTCCGGCGACCCGTGGCGGCTTGCCGCGGTCAAGCAAACCAGCGGTGTCGTGAGCGTGTCAACATTATTCCCCCAGCTTTCTTAATTGCCTCGGCGGCCGACCCACACCCGGCAGTCACCCGCTGACAGCGGATCAACAGGCACTCCGGCGGCACGGATCCGGGACGCCGTCAGCCGCCCGTCCGCCCGCCGCCCCGGCCCGACGGGGCCGGCGCCACCTGGGTGCACTCCCAGCTTCGGCGCCGAATCTGAGTACTTCCCCCGTGGGCGCGGGACCGCCGGTCAGGGAACCTGTCGCTGCCCACCCGTGCCACCACTGCCCCCGGGAGTCTTCGATGGACGCCGACGCTCCGGCCGCACGGCCGGCTGCCGGCCGCACCGCGCCGGAACTGCCGCCCGCCGCCTACCTGTGCCACCCCGTGGGCGCCGCGGCCGCCCTGCGGGACCAGCGCGAGGCGCTGGAGCACTTCGCCCACCGCCTCGGCCTGCCCGGGCCCGTCTTCTACGTGGACCGCGGCCGACCTGGCCCCGGACCGGCGGCCGACCGGCCCCGGCTGCAGGCCCTCGTCCACGCGGCACAGGCCGGCTCCCACCGCCTGCTGCTGATTCCCGGCCCGTGGGTGCTCGCCGACTGCGAGGCCGAGCTCCGGGCCTGCGTCCGCCGGCTCACCGGGGCGGGCTGCGAACGGATCCTGCGGCTGCCCGCCCGCCGGGCGCTGGTCCGGGTCGGCCGCGGACGCCGGAACGCGGGTCCCGCCTGGGCCCCGGCGCGGGCGGTGCGACTGGGCTGACGCCGCCCTGGCGTCCCCCGGCCACAGCAGCGCTGACGCCGGTTCAGGGGAAGAGCGCCTGGATCCCGATCACGGCGCCGCTGCGCGCCCGCTCCTCCCACGGGAGCGGGCGCAGGGTCAGTGCGCACTTGGCGGCCGCCTTGAAGCAGTGCGCGGCGTAGGCCTCCCTGAGATGGGCGTCGAGCAGGTCGAGCGCGTCCGGCACCTCCCCGGTGACGACCACGCGTTCCGGACCGAACAGGGTCACCAGGGTGGCGATGCCCGTCCCGACGGCCCGGCCTGCCCGGGCGAAGGCGTCCTGCGCGTCCGGATCGCCGGCCCGGGCGAGCCGGACGGCGCCGGCGAAGTCCAGCGCGGGGTCGCCGGCGGAGCGGCGGACGGCGGCGAGGATCGCGTCGGTGGCGGCGATCGCCTCGACGCAGCCGTTCGAACCGCAGCGGCAGGGCGGGCCCGCGGGGTCGACCCGGACGTGGCCCAGCTCCCCCGCGGCGCCGTAGGCGCCGGTCACCAGCTCGCCGTTGACCACGAGCCCGGAGGAGACCTGCCGCCCGACGGTGACCACGGCGAAGTACTCGGTGCCGATGCCCTCGCCGAACCAGTGCTCGGCGACGGTGAGGGCCTTGACGTCGTTCTCGACCGTGACGTTCAGGCCGGTCGCGGCGGCCACCGCCTCGACCAGCGGCACGTCCTGCCACCCGGGCAGGACGGGGAGATTGACGCGGCCCGTGTCGCGGTCCACCTCGCCGCCGACCACCACTCCCAGGTGCCGGGTCCGCTCCCGGAACTCGGGTTCGGTGTCGAGCAGTTCGTCGACCAGCTCGGCCAGCAGCGCGCACACCGACGCGGGGTCGCGGTCGCCGAGTTCCCGCTGTGCGCCGGCCCGGGCCCGGGCCCGCAGGTCGCAGACGGTGCCGTGCAGCCCGTCGGGACCGATCCACACCCCGACGAAGAACTCCCGGTCCGGGGTGACCGCCAGCGGGTTCACCGGGCGACCGGCTCCCGGGGCGGTCCGCTCCGGCGGGAGCTCGTGCAGGTAACCGCCGTCGATGAGCGGCCGGGCCGCCTTGGTCACCGCCGTCGACGACAGGCCCGTCCGGCGGGCCAGTTCCACCCTGCTGAGCGGGCTCTCGGCCAGCAGCATGGCGAGGATGGTGGTTTCCGCCGGTGCCGTGACCAGCGGATTCGCGGGGTTCGGGAACACCTCGGCAAGGTACTTGCCCGCTATGGCTTTGTCCACTACGGACCGGACCGGGCGGGCCACGGACAGCACCGGGCGGGGCCGGTCGGCGGGGCCCGTCCCGGCCCGGGAGCTGACGGCCGGACAGTCCGCCGCCGGGGTCCGCTAGGACGTGAGCGCCCGCCACCAGGTGGCGCAGCACCGGACGATCCGCGGACCCCGCCCGCCGGTGGCGTCCTCGGCGATCCGGCGTGCGGTCCACCGGCCGCACCACGTCCCGGAGTCCCGGACCTCGACGGCCAGGGTCTCGCCGTCGAACTCGACGGCCACCACGACGTCGGCGCCGCGGCTGTGCCGCACTGCGGCGGTGACCAGGTCGGTGACGACGAGCGGGAGCCGGTCGGTGATCTCCCCGGGGACCTCCCAGCGCCGGACGGCGTCGAGGGCGAAGCGCCGCAGCACCGGCACGGCGGCCTCGGTCGCGGGGGCGCCGCCGCGCGCGACGACCTTTCCGCGGCGCTGCGGCGCCGAGTCGGTGGACCGGTTCCGGGCGGCGGTGCCCGGGCGAACAGAGGCGATGGCCATGGCGGACTCCAGGTGCGTCCCGTAGGTGGTGCGTGGCACGGGGTGGTTCCGACGATGCCGCCGCCGGGTCCGGGGGGACAATCGGGGTCCGCCGGAGTAGGTATACGTAATCGGTGGTGGCCCCACCCGGGACGTCCGGACTCCTGCGGTGGTAGCGGCCGTCCGGCGCGCCGGGTCGACGGCGCCCGGGGCCGTCGCCCGCGGACGGCTCCAGCGACCATACTGATCTCGGAAAGCACGACCGACAGGAAGCGATCCGGCCCATGGGCGACGCGCCGTTCCCCACCGATGCGCCCGGCACCGGCCGGCTGCCCGCCGAGGTGGCGGGGTTCGTCGGCCGGCGGGGCGAACTGGGCGAGATCGGTCGGCTGCTCGCCGCCGCCCGGCTGGTGACGCTGACCGGTCCGGGCGGGGTCGGCAAGACCAGGCTCGCGCTGCGCGCGGCCGCCGCCGCGCAGCAGGGGTTCGCGGACGGTGCGCGGCTGGTCGAGTTGGCGCAGTTGCGCGACCCGCTGCTGCTGGCGCAGAGCGTGGTGGACGTGCTGGACGTGCAGGACCGCTCCGAGCGGTCGGCCGCCGAGGTGCTGGCCGGGTACCTGGCGGACCGTCAGCTCCTGCTGGTGCTGGACAACTGCGAGCACCTGGCCGGTCCGTGCGCCCGGCTGGTGGAGGAGTTGCTGCGGGCGGCCCCCGGGCTCAAGGTGCTCGCGACCAGCCGGCAGCCGCTGGGCCTGCTCGGCGAGCACGTCTGTGCCGTGCCGCCGATGCGGGTGCCGGACGAGGAGCAGGTGACCGGCGCGACGGGGCTCGCCCGGTTCGAGGCGGTGAAGCTCTTCGAGCAGCGGGCGGCCGCCGTGCTGCCGGGCTTCGCCGTCGACGACGCCAACGCCGCCGCGGTGGCCCGGCTGGTGGCGGCGCTGGACGGGCTCCCGCTGGCGATCGAGCTGGCCGCCTCCTGGCTGCGGGTGCTCGACGTGCAGGAGGTGCTGGACCGCCTCACCGACCGGTTCGCCCTGCTGGACGGCCGACCGCAGGCCGCCCGTCGGACCCTGCGCGACCTGATGGACTGGAGCTACGGCCTCTGCTCGCCGCCGGAGCGGCTGCTCTGGGCCCGGGTGTCGGTCTTCTCGGGCGGCTTCGACCTGGCGGCGGCCGAGGCGGTCTGCTCCGGCGACGGGATCGAGCGCTCGGAGCTGCTGGTCCTGGTGGCGGGCCTGATCGACAAGTCGGTGCTGATCCGGCAGCAGGGCCCCGCCGGCGTGCGGTACCGGCTGCTGGAGACCGTCCGCGAGTACGGGGCCCGTCGGCTGGCCGACGGCAGCACCGCCGAGCGGCGGCGGCACCGCAACCACTTCCGGCGGCTGGCCGAGCGCGCCGAGGAGCACTGGTTCGGCCCGCAGCAGCCGCACTGGTTCGGTCTGCTCCGCGCCGACCACGCGAACCTGCGCGCGGCCCTGGAGTTCTGCGTGACCGAGCCGGGCGAGGCGGAGGCGGGCCTGGCGATGGCGGGCCTGCCCCGCGACTACTGGATCGCCTCGGGCGCGCTCGGCGAGGGACGGCAGTGGCTGTCCCGGCTGCTGGCGGCGGCCGGGGACGCCGGTGCGGCGCGCACCCGGGCGATGGGTCTGGACGCCTGGTTCGCGGTGCTCCAGGGCAACCTCGCCGAGGCGGAGCCGCTGCTCCTCGCGCACGCCGAGCGGGCCGGTCGGCTCGGCGACGAGGCCGAGGCGGCCTGGGCGCTGCAGTACCGGGGGGCGGCGATGGGCTTCTCCGACCAGGGCTTCGAATCGATCGCGGTGTTCGCCGAGGCGGCGGCCAGGCACCGGGCCCTGGGCGACCTCGCGGGGCTGACCAGCGCGCTCTTCAAGCAGTCCTTCGGCGAGTCGATGGTCGGGGAGGCGGGGCCGGCGCTGGCGCTGAGCCGGGAGGCGGTGGCGGTCGCCGAGGACGCGGGCGAGTCGCTGCTGCACTCCTACGCGGTCTTCGCCGAGGGGCTGGCCAGGTGGATGGGCGGCGACCGGCCCGCCGCCGCGGAGCTGCTGCGCCGGGCGATCAGGCTCAAGGACCCGTTCCACGACCGCTGGGGCCTGGCGCTCTGCGTCGAGCTCACCTTCTGGAGCGCGGCCGAGGAGAGCGACTGGGACCGGGCGGCCTACCTGCTGGGCTGCCTGCACGCGCTCTGGGAGGGGCTGGGCGCCTCGCTGCACGAGTCCGTCCCGTTCATGGTGCAGGTGCACGAGCGCTACGCCGAGCAGGTCCGCACCGCCCTGGCGCCCCGGGCCTTCCGGGCGGCGGCGGCCCGCGGCAGCCGGCTCGGCGCGGAGCAGATCGTCGAGGACATCCTGCGGGAGCGGGCGGCGCCGTCCGCCGTCGGCGACCGGGGCGCGCGGCTGACCCGGCGGGAGGCGCAGGTCGCGGAGCTGGTGGCGAAGGGCATGAGCAACAAGGAGATCTCGGCCGCCCTGGTGATCTCGCTGCGCACGGCCGAGAACCACATCGAGCACGTGCTCACGAAGCTCGGCTTCTCGTCCCGGACCCAGGTCGCCGTCTGGGTGGCCCGGCAGTCGGCGCTGCCGCCGGCCGGGGCGCAGGCCGCACCCGCCGTGCCGGGGCGCAGTCCCCGGTCCGAGTAGGGTGCGCTCCCGGGCGGGAGCGCACCCGTCACGTCAGGACGCCGGCGTCAGGTAGACGCCGTCGGTGCCCTGGCCCGGCGTGCTCTGACAGCTGAAGTCCTGGTCCGCGGGCTGGTCGGCGATCAGGCTCAGGCACTGCCCGAGGGCCAACTGCCCGTAGTAGTTCGGGTGGAAGGACTCCTGCTTGGTGCCCTGGGTCAGGCCGGTGGTAAGGAACCGGGCCCACTCCGAGGTCTCCGCGGACGGGGGCTGCGCGGAGCCGGCCAGCTGGTCGGAGGTGGAGCAGACCTCGTGGCCCTGGAGCAGGTCCTGGACGTCGAGGAACTGCACGCCCCGGTCGGCGGCAACCTCGGAGAGCCGCTGGGCGACCTGCGGGACCATCTGGTCGCGGGCCCAGTCCAGGTCGTCGTCGCCCGCGGGGCAGCCGCCCTTGGTGGTGCGGCTCCACCCGCTCTGCGGGTAGCGGTCCTCCGAGCTGCGCGGGATCGGCGAGGGGTAGGACTGCAGCACGATCCGGTAGGCCGAGGCGGCGTAGCCGTCGGCCGACATCACGGCGCGGATCTCGTCGATCGACGTGCCGACGTTCGCCATCGCGGTGTCGATCTGGGCGTCGATGGCGGCCTGCTGGGAGTCCCGGCAGTCGCCGGCCGACGCCTCGTAGTCCAGCACGCACTGGGTGATGGCGTGGACGAAGCCGAGGTCGTTGCCGCCGATCGAGAGCACGACGGTGCCGACCCGGCGGTGCGCGGCCAGGGAGGCGAGCTGGTCGGCCTGGGGTGCCTCGCCCTTGAAGGACTGGCCGCCGTGCGCGGCGCGGAACACGTTCGCGGTGGTGGCGCCGGAGCAGGCGAGGTTGACGGCCCGGTCGGCGCCGAAGGCGCTGAGCACCTCGGCCGAGTCGGAGCGGTCGCAGCCGTTCTGCGCCGTCGCGCCGTACACCTGGCTCGCGTCGTAGCCGTGACCGGTCCAGGCCCGGTCGGTCCCGGAGCGGCTGCCGGTGAAGGTGTCGCTGTTGCCCTGCCAGCGGCCGGCCTCGCCGGAGATGTAGCTGTCGCCCAGCGAGACGGTGATGGCGGCGCCGCTCCTCGGCGCGGCCTGGGCGGGGCCGGCGGTCGCGGTGAGCAGGCCGGTCGCGGCCAGCGGAAGGGCGAGGGCGGCTGCGGTGAGCCGCCGGGTCGCGGTGCCGGACGCTGCTCGGGTGGTGCCTTGAGACATGGTCAACTCCTTGGCTCCGCCTGCGCTGCCTGACGCAGCGAGGAGGGTCGGGGAAACGGGGGGCGGAATGCGGTGCGGGTGTGGGGCCACCGCGCCGCCTGCGGC
>NZ_JBHYKG010000365.1:0-7891 GCF_042741245.1 Kitasatospora sp. NPDC058965 | reverse complement strand
CCGCAGCACCTGCTCGCACAGGCCGACGGCGGCCAGCAGTTCGGTCGCCCGCCGGGTGGCGTCCGCCGCGCCCATGGTGCCGGTGCAGCGCACCGACTCGGTGAGGAAGTCGCCGACCCGCCGCAGCGGGTTGATGGCGGCCCGCGGGTCCTGGAAGATCATCGCGACCTTGCCGGTGCGCAGCGCGCGCAGCCGCTGCGGGGACATCGTCAGCACGTCCTCGCCCTCGACCAGGACGCTGCCGCCGGCCTCGGCCCGCGGCGGCAGCAGCCGCAGCACGCTCCGCGAGGTGAGGGTCTTGCCGGAGCCGGACTCGCCGACCAGGGCGACGGTCTCGCCGGCCGCGACCCGCAGGTCCACCCCGTCGAGCACCGGGCGGGCGGTGTCGGGCAGGCGCAGGCGCAGGCCGCGGATGTCGAGGGTGTGGGTCATCGGTCCCTCCGGGCGACCTGGTCGGCCCAGCGTTCGCCGACGACGTTGAAGGCGACGACCGTCAGCACGATCGCGGCGCAGGGCAGGATCGCGGACAGCGGGTAGCCGCGTTGCACGGCGGTCTGCCCGTCGAAGACCATCCGGCCCCAGTCGGGCGTCAGCGCGGGGACGCCGAGCCCGAGGTAGGACAGGCCCGCGAGGTCGATCAGGGCGTAGCCGAAGTTGATGGTGGACTGGGCCAGCACCACCGGGGCGATGTTGGGGATCACGTGCCGCAGGCAGATCTGCCAGGAGGAGTGGCCCTGCACCTGGTGGGCGGCGACGTAGGGGCGCTCCCGTTCGGCGAGCACGAGCGAGCGGGACAGCCGGGAGACGTACGGCAGGTAGGCGATGGCCAGCGCGACGACGGGGGCGAGCAGCCCCTCGCCGTAGACCGCGACGATCAGGATCGCGAGTAGCGTCCCGGGGAAGGCGAAGACCACCTCGGTGCTGCGGGACAGCACCGAGTCCAGCCAGCCGCCGCGCCAGCCCGCGGTCACGCCGACGGCGACGCCGGCCACGGTCGAGAAGACGACGACCCCGAGCGGGCCGAGCAGCGAGGTGCGGGCGCCGAGCAGCAGCCGCGCGAGGGTGTCGCGGCCGGCCGCATCCACCCCGAGCAGGTGGTCGGCGGACGGCCCGGCGAGCACGTTGCCCAGGTCGACCGCGTTCGGGTCGCTCGGCGCGAGCCAGGGCGCGAGCAGCGCGGCGAGCACGACCAGGGCGACGAAGGCCAGGCAGGCCAGCCGCAGCGGCTGCCGGGTGGTGCGCAGCCGGGCCAGGCCGGGCCGGCGGGTGAGGGCGGTGGTCATGCGGACCTCCGGGCGCCGAGGGCGACCCGCGGGTCGACCAGCGGGTGGAGCAGGTCCACCACCAGGTTCACCGTCATGAACAGCCCGACGATGATCAGGGAGATGGCCTGCACGGTCGGGAAGTCCTTGGTGGTGGTGGCGAGTTCGAGCAGCTGGCCGAGGCCGCCGATGCTGAATGCGGACTCCACCAGGACGGTGCAGATGATCAGGGTCGACACGATCAGGCCGCCCGTGGTGAGCACGGTGCCCAGCGCGTTGCGGAAGACGTGGCGCCAGATCACCTGCTGGCGCGGCACGCCCCGGCTGAGCGCGACCGTGACGTGCTCGCTGTCCAGTTGTTCGAGCATGGCGGCCCGGGTGACCCGGGCCAGCATGCCGATCAGGTACAGCGCCAGCGCCACGGCCGGCAGGGTGAGGTGCCAGGCCGTGTCCGCCAGGCCCTGCCCGGTGCCGCCGGTGGGGAACCAGCCGAGCCGGACCGAGAACAGGCCCTGCAGCAGCACCGCGGCGACGAACGACGGGGTGCCGACCGCGACGGTGGTGCCGACCAGGATGGCCGAGTCGGTGCCGCCGCCGCCGCGCACCGCGCCCACCCAGCCGAGCACCAGGCCGGCGGCCAGCACCAGGACCAGCGCCATCGCGACCAGCAGCAGGGTGCTCGGCAGCCGGTCGGCGAGCAGCTTGGAGACGTCGGTGCGGTACTCGATCGAGCGCCCGAAGTCGCCCTGCAGCACCTGGCCGAGCCAGCGGAAGTAGCGGACGAAGAACGGGTCGTGCAGGTGGTACTGCTGGTCGATCGCCGCCAGGGCGGCCGGCGAGGCCGACCGCCCGGAGAGCAGGAAACTCGCCGGATCGCCCGGCGCCAGGTACATCGCACCGAAGATCACGAAGGAGGCGCCGAGCAGGGTGGCGGCCATCTCCAGCAGCCGCCGCACGGCGAATCTCAGGAAGCTCACTTGGCCGCCCCCACCTCGGCCGCCCACGGGTAGTACAGGTAGGCGATCGTGGTCGGGGCGCCGGTGATCCGCTTGTTCAGGAAGACGGAGGTCGGCCACTCGGCCACCGGGATCCACAGCGCCTGGTCGGCGGCCTTCTGGTTGAGCCGGGCCTCGATGGCCAGGCGCTGCGCCGGGTCGTAGGTGCCGGTGGCCTGCTTGACCAGGTCGTCGTAGGCCTTGTCGCTGTAGCCGGCGTAGTTCTGGTAGCCGCCGGTCTGGAAGTTGGTCAGCAGGTCCATCGGGTCGCTGATGGACAGGTAGTAGGTCTCGGGGAACAGGTCGATGCCCTCGCGGGCCTTCGGGTCGGTGAACAGGGCGGTGAACGCGTTCGGGGCGATCGTCTTGAGCTGGATGTTCAGCCCGATCCTGGTCCCGGCCGACTGGACCGCGGTGGCCAGCAGCGAGACGTCCTGGCCGATCGAACTGGTGGCCATGGTGAGGGTCTTGCCGGTCGCCCCGGCGTCCTTGACCAGTTGGGTGGCGCGCGCGATGTCCTGCGCGGTCGGCGGCAGGCCGTCGAAGGCGGCCTTGCGGCCCTGGTCGTCCGCGCCGGCCCAGGCGGCCCGGCTGGTGAGCGAGTCGGTCACGGTGCCGGCGCCGCCCAGGCCGGTGGCGACGAAGCCGGACCGGTCCACGGCGAGCGAGAGCGCCTGCCGGACCCGGACGTCGCCCAACGGGCCCTGCATGGTGGTGACGTTGACGTTGACGGTGCTCAGGCCCTCGCCGAAGTAGAGGGTGCCGGCGCTGCTGGCGCGCAGCCGGGCGTAGCTCTCCGACGGGATCAGGTAGCCGCCGTCGACCTCGCCGGTGAGCAGCGCGTTGGTGCGGGCCGACGGGTCGGTGAGGAAGTCGAAGACGACCTTCTTCGACTTGGCCCTGGCACCCCAGTAGCTGTCGAACCGGTCGAGCTCGATCGACTGGCCCTTGGTCCAGGTGCCGAGCTTGAACGGGCCGGTGCAGTCCAGGCTCCCGGAGGTGCCGTAGTCCTTGCCGGCCGCCTGCACGCCGGCGGCGCTGGCGACCACGCCCGCGGCGGTGGCCATGTACTGCGGGAACTGGGAGTCCGGGGTCTTGAGCTTGACCGTGACCTGGAGCGGGCCGGTCTTGCTGATCGTGTCGACGTTCTGGAAGACGGTGGCCCAGGCCGCGCCGTTGTCCGGGTTCAGCTGCCGGTTCAGGCTGAACACCACGTCGTCGGCGGTCATCTCGCCGCCGTCGTGGAAGTGGACGCCCGCGCGCAGGTCGAAGACCCAGGTGGTCGGGTCGGGGTTGCTCGCCTTCTCGGCCAGCCCGGGCGCCTCCTTGAGCTCGGGCGTCCACCGCATCAGGCTCTCGCAGACGTTGGAGAGGATGGTGTTCTGCGGGTAGTCGAACGCCTGGATGTAGTCCAGGGTCGGCGGCTCGGCGTAGGTCGCCCAGCTGAACGAGTCGAGCTCGCCCTTGGCGGCCGGGGTGCCGGCCGAGAGCTGAACGGTCGTCTGCTGCCCGGCGCCGGACCGGCCGGGCGGCCCGGAGCAGGCGGCCACCAGCGCGAACGCGCTCAGGGTGGCGGCGGCCAGGGTGGTGCGGCCGACTCGGCTCACGCGTCCGGCACGGGGCATCGCGGTCTCCTCGGGGTGTCTCGGGGGTCGGGTGTCAGGCACGGGCGGCCGGGACCTGCTGGGTGATGCAGTGGACGCCGCCGCCGCCGTAGGCGATCACCCGGGCCCGCACGCCGACGACCTTGCGGCCCGGGTACGCCGCGGCCAGCACGGCCAGTGCGCCCTCGTCCTCGGGGTGGTCCGCGACCGGGACCACGACGCCGCCGTTGGCGAGGTAGAAGTTCAGGTAGCCGACCTCGGTGCGCTTGCCGTCGACCTCGACGAAGGCCGCCTGCGGCAGCTCGACGATCTCGAACGGGCGGCCCTGGGCGTCGGTGGAGTGCTCCAGCACGGCGCGGTTGGCGCGCATCCGCACGTAGTCGGGGTGGGCCGGGTCGGCCGGGAGCTGGACGACCACCTTGCCGGGGGCGACGAACGCGCAGACCCCGTCCACGTGCCCGTCGGTCTCGGTGTCGAGCAGCCCGCCGTACGGCAGCCAGATGATCTTGGTGACGCCGAGTCGGTCGCGCAGCTCGGCCTCGATCTGCTCGCGGCTCATCCCCGGGTTGCGGTTGGGGTGCAGCAGGCACTGCTCGGTGGTGATCAGGGTGCCCTCGCCGTCGACGGTGATGGCACCGCCCTCCAGGATCATCTCGGAGCGGACCGCCGGAACCCCGAGGTGGTCCAGCAGCAGGGCGGCCACCCGGTCGTCGGCCTGCCAGGGGTGGTGCTTGCCGCCCCAGGCGTTGAACCGGAAGTCGACGCCCGCGCGCCGGCCCTCCCCGTCCAGCACGAGGATCGGTCCGCTGTCGCGGAACCAGGAGTCGTCCAGCGGCAGTTCGACCAGCTCGACGCCCGGGCCGCACAGCTCGCCGGCCGCCGCCGCGTGACCGGGCGGGACCGCCATCGTGACCGGCTCGAACTCGGCGATCGCCCGGGCGACCTCGGCGTACTCGCGCTGCACCTCGGCGAGCGTGTCGCCCCACAGGTCGGGCCGGACCGGCCAGGCCATCAGGCAGCGCTCGTGCTCGGTCCACTCGGCGGGCATGCGGTGACTCACGGGAACCTCTTTCGGATCGGGTGCGGGGCGCAGCGGATCGGCGCCGGTCACAGCGCGGGCGGAACGGCCGGCTGGGACTGGGTGGAGCAGTGGATGCCACCGCCGCCGGAGGCGATGGTGTCGATGTTGAGCTGGACGATGTCGCGGCCGGGGAACTCGGCCTGGAGGATCGCGTAGGCCGTGCCGTCGGCGTAGCTGTCGCCGAACTGCGGGACGAAGACGGCGCCGTTGGCCGTGTAGAAGTTGGTGTAGCTGGACAGGAAGTCCTTGCCGGTGCCGCGGATCTTCGCGCGGTCCGGGCCGGGCAGCTCGATGACGGTCAGTGCCCGCCCCTGGGCGTCGGTGGCGCCCTGCAGGACCTGCTTGGCCTGCTGGTACACGTCGATCCAGGTCTGGTCGGTGCCCGGGCCGGGCTTGTCGAGGATCACCCGGCCCGGCGAGGTGAACCGGGCCAGGCAGTCGACGTGGTCGTCGGTGATGTCCTGGCCGGCCAGGCCGGCGAGCCAGATCACCTTGTCCAGTCCGAGCGTCGACTTCAGCGCCTGCTCCACCTGGTCCTGGCTCATGCCGGGGTTGCGGTTGGGGTTCACCAGCGAGCTGACGGTGGCCAGCAGGGTGCCCTGACCGTCCGTCTCCAGCGCGCCGCCCTCGCCGGTGAACGGCGCCCGGATCCGGTCCACCCCGTACTGGGCGAGCAGCGTGCCGGCGACCGCGGCGTCCTCGGCGAACGGCTGGTAGTACGGCGTCCCGGTCTTGCCCCAGCCGTTGAAGTTGGTGTCGACACCGGCGATCGCACCGGGGGCGACCACGAAGGTGGGGCCGAAGTCCCGGATCCACAGGTCGTCGTTGGCGATCTCGATCACCGTGATGCCGTAGGAGGCGCCGGAGCCGCAGGCGTACCGGGCGTCGGCGGCCTGACCGGGGCGGGCGACGACCACCACCGGCTCGTAGCGGGAGATCTGGTACGCCACGTTGGCGATGTCGTTGCGCACGGCCCGCAGTTGGCTGCCCCAGACGGACGACAGGGCGGGCCAGGCCATGAAGGTGCGGTCGTGCGGGTCGGTCTCGGCGGGCATCCGCAGCCGCGGTGCGGCGACCGACGGGTCCGCGGCCCGGGCGGTGGTGGGGAAGACCGCGCCGAGGGCGACCAGCGGCAGGGCCGCCGCGCCGAACTGGAGCAGTCGGCGGCGGGAAGGGGCGGACAGGTCCATGGGAACTCCCTGGTGGGGGTGACGGGAGGTGGGGTGTGCCCCGCATCCTTCACCGAACTGAAAATTCAGTCAAGACTCTGGAGGCGGGCTGACGCTGCCGGTTCGCCTCGAACCGGACGCCAGTGGAGATGTGCAGGTGATGCATGCGGAACGTGCCCTGAAAAACCAGTCAGGGTCAGGTAGAGTGAACGTCCATGTTGGACCGTCGGACCGAGATACTCATGGCCGCCACCCGCGTCATCGCGCGCCGCGGCGTGCGCGGACTGCGGGTGGGCGAACTGGCCACCGAGGCAGCGGTCTCCACCGCGCTGATCTACTACCACTTCACCGACCGGGCCGGCCTGCTGCGCGAGACGCTGGCGTTCATCAGCGACCGCGCCGACCGGTACACGGCCGAGCGCGACCCCGGCGCGCACCCGGGCGGCCCCCGCGCCGAGTTGGAGCAGGTGCTGATGCTGGAGCTGCAGGACACCGCCGACGTGCGGGAGAACAGCACCGCCTGGGGCGAGTTGCGGGCCACCGCCGTCTTCGAGCCCGGTCTGCGCGAGGACCTGGCGAAGGTCACCCACACCTGGGTGTACGAGATCGCGGACCTGTTGGCCCGGGCCCGGCCGGACGGCACGGCCCCGGCCCACGCGGCCGCCGCGGAGCGGCTGACCGCGCTGGTCGAGGGGCTCAGCACCCGCTGGCTCAGCGGGTCGCTGCCCCTCGACCACGCCCGGCAGCTGGTCCGGGGCGCCATCGACACGGAGCTGGGCGGCTCCGGCGCCGTCGGCTGACCGGACATTCCGTCAGCCGACGGCCCGTCATGCGGTCCCGCCTCAGAGGAAGTACAACCGGCTGAGCGGCACGCTGTCGGCCGGCTCGGAGCGCAGCGCGTCGCCGTCCAGCGAGACCAGCCCGGTGCGGTGGTCGACCTCGACCAGACCGGTGCGGTGGTTGCGCACCATGTCGCCCGGCCCGATCCCCCGGGTGCCCCGCACGGCGACCCGGCGGCGGCGGGTGGTCATTCCGTCGTACGGCTGCCCGGTGGAGCCGGACTCGGCCGCCGCCGCGCTGACGAAGGCGACCGACAGATCTGCCGCGGTGGCCCCGTGGGCGCCGAACAACGGCCCCAGCACCAGGGGTTGGCAGGTCTCGGTGGCCGCGTTCGGATCACCGGTCACCCCGTGGGCGGGGAAGCCGGCCTTGAGCACGAGCTGCGGCTTGGCGCCGAAGTACGCGGGCCGCCAGAGCACGATGTCGGCGAGCTTGCCGACCTCGATCGACCCGACCTCGTGCGAGAGCCCGTGCGCGATGGCGGGGTTGACGGTCAGTTTGGCGACGTAGCGCAGCACCCGCGCGTTGTCGTCCTGCGGGCCGTCGCCCGGCAGCGGGCCGCGCTCGGCCTTCATCTTGCCGGCCACGGCGAAGGTGCGGCGCACCGTCTCGCCGGCCCGGCCCATGCCCTGCGCGTCGGACGAGGTGATGCCGATGACCCCGAGGTCGTGCAGTACGTCCTCGGCGCCCATGGTGCCCGCCCGGATCCGGTCCCGGGCCAGCGCGGCGTCGCCGGGCAGGTCGGTCTTGAGCGCGTGCACCGAGACGATCATCCCGTAGTGCTCGGCCACCGCGTCCCGCCCGAACGGCAGCGTCGGATTGGTGGAGGAGCCGATCACGTTGGCGACGCCGGCCATCTTGAGCACGTTGGGCACGTGTCCGCCGCCGCAGCCCTCGATGTGGAAGGCGTGGATGGTGCGGCCCTCCAGCACGGCGAGGG
>NZ_JBHYKG010000364.1:0-7922 GCF_042741245.1 Kitasatospora sp. NPDC058965 | reverse complement strand
CCCCCGACTGGGGGCCCGGGCGAGCCTGCTGCGCATGGGGACGGCAGTGGTGGTGCTACCGGTCCGCCAGGAAGCGGGCCAGGCACTCCGTCACCAGGAGGTGGTCGTCGAGCTGGGGCAGGCCGGAGACGGTGACGGTGCCCACCGGGCCGGTGCCGCGGACCAGGAGCGGGAAGGAGCCGCCGTGGGCGGCGTACCGGGCCGGGTCCAGGTCGAAGGGGCGGCCCTTGCGGCGGTAGCGCTCGCCCACCAGGTAGGACGCCTCGCCGAACCGGCGGACCACGGCGGCCTTGCGGCGGATCCAGTCGTCGTTGTCCGCACTGGTGCCGGGCAGGGCGGCGTGGAAGGCCTGCTGCTCGCCGTGCCGCAGGTCGACCGTGACGGCCAGGCCGCGCTCGCGGGCCACCGTGACGATCAGCGAGCCGAGTCGCCAGGCATCGTCCAGATCGATCGAGGGAAGCTGCAACTGGCTGTGCTGGAGTTCGAGTTCGGCGATGGTCGGGCTCACGGGGCGACCGTCCGGCCGGTCTGCGCCGAGCGGCGGGCCGCCTCCAGCACGCGCAGCGCCGCGACGGCGTCGCCCGGGTCCACCGGGGCCGGGGTCGAGTCGGTCAACGCCCGTGCGACGCCCGCGTAGTACTCCTGGTACGCGCCCGGCAGGGTGACCACCGGCTCGACCGCGTCGCCCGCGTGCAGGGTGCCCCAGTGCTCGCGCGCGGTGCTGCCCCACCCCGGATCGGTGGGCGTGCGGCCGGCCTTCAGGGCGTCCTCCTGCCCGTCCAGGCCGTGCGTGACATAGGCCCCCTGCGACCCCAGGACCCGGAAGCGCGGGCCGAGTTCGCCCGCGGTGGCGCTCATCCAGAGGTGCGAGCGGGTGCCGTCGGCGTGGGTGAGGGCGACGAAGCTGTCGTCGTCCGTCTGTGCGCCGGCCCGGCGGGCGTCCAGCTCGGCGTAGACCCGCTCGGCCGGCCCGAACAGGGTGAGCGCCTGGTCGACCAGGTGCGCGCCGAGGTCGTAGAGCAGGCCGCCGACCTCCGCCGGATCGCCCAACTCGCGCCAGCCGCCCTTGAGCTGCGGGCGCCAGCGCTCGAACCGGGACTCGAACCGGTGCACCGTGCCCAGCCGCCCCGAGTCGACCAGCTGTCGGACGGTGCGGAAGTCGCCGTCCCAGCGCCGGTTCTGGAACACGCTGAGCAGCAGCCCGCGGTCCGCGGCGAGCCGGATCAGCTGCTCGCCCTCGGCGGCCGTGGCGGCCAGCGGTTTGTCGACCACCACCGGCAGGCCCGCCTCCAGCGCGGCGGTGGCCAGCGGGACGTGGGTGCGGTTCGGGGAGGCGATCACGACCAGGTCCAGCGGCGTCGACCAGAGCGCGGCCGCGCTGTCGAGCACCGTCGCCGCCGGGTGCTCCCGGCGCACCTGCGCCTGCCGCTCCGGATCGGCGGTCACCACGGCCGCCAGGTGCAGCCCGGGCGTGGTGCGGATCAGGGGAGCGTGGAAGACCGAGCCGGCCAGGCCGTAGCCGACGAGCCCGACGTTGAGGACGGCGGCGCCGTGGGGAGAGTCCATGCCCCTAGTTAAACAACAGCGTGGATTAACTAGCAAGCTCCGCCATAATCGACGGGTGACCACAGACTCCGCCCTCAACCTCACCCTGGTCCGCGACCGCAACGACGCCGCGGTGCTGCGGGCCGTCCGGGCCCGCGGCGAGAGCGGGATCAGCCGGGTGCAGCTGGCCGCCGGGACCGGGCTGACCGCGCAGGCGATCAGCAAGATCACGGCGCGGCTGCTCGGCGAGGGGCTGCTCACCGAGGCGGGCCGGCTCGCCGGTGCCACGGGCAAGCCGCGCACCCTGCTGCGCCTGGTCCCGGACGCCCGCTGCGCGCTCGGCGCGCACCTGGGCCGGAGCGAGCTGCGCCTGGTCCGGGTCGACCTGGGCGGCGCCGTCACCGGCCGGTCGGCGGCGCCGGCCGACCTGCGCGGCGAGGCGGGCCCGGTGCTGGACCGGCTGGCGGCGATGGTCCGCGAGCTGACCGCGGGCCTCGACCCCGCGCAGGTGCTGGGCCTGGGCGTCGCCTGCCCGGGCCCGCTGGACGCCCGCGACGGCGTGCTGCACGAGGTCACCGGGATGCCGCACTGGCGCGGCCTGCGCCTGCGCGAGGAGATGGCGGCCCGGACGGGGCTGCCGGTGCTGGTCGAGAAGGACACCACGGCCGGCGTGCTGAGCCGGCTGGGCGCCGACCACCGCGCCTACGTCTTCCTGGGCGAGGGCCTCGGTGCCGGGCTGGTCCTCGGTGGCCGGGTGCACCGCGGCGCCCGGACCAACGCGGGCGAGTTCGGCCACCAGTGCGTGGACCGGGCCGGCCCGGTCTGCGCCTGCGGAGCCCGGGGCTGCCTGGAGGCGGTCTGCCTGGCCGCGCTGCGCGCGGGCCGCCCGGCGGACGCGGCGCAGGCCCTCGGCGTGGGGGTGGCGAACCTGGTGCGCCTGCTCGACATCGAGGAGGTGCTGCTGGGCGGCGACGCCCTGCTGGACTCGGCCGACCTGTTCGAGTCCGCCATCCGCGCCGAGCTCGCAGCCCGCGTCCCCGACCCCACCTGGCAGCCGGTCACCCTGACCCGCGCCCCGCGCCTGGCCGTCCCGCTGGGCGCGGCGGGCCTCGCGCTGGGCCGGGTGTTCGGCTGACGCGCGGGGCCGTCGGGGGCGCCGGCCGGGCCCCCGGCGCAGGGGCGTCCGGGGCGGGTGGTCGGCCGACGGCCGGTCAGGAGTGGCCCAGGTAGGCGTCGATCGCCGCGAAGGTGGTGGTCGGCTGCTCGATGTGGGGCAGGTGGCCCGCGCGCGGGACGGGGTGGAAGCGGGCGTGCGGGAGGGCGGCGGCGTAGGCCGCGCCGTACGCGGGGGTGACGATGCGGTCGTGCTCGCCCCAGAGGACGAGGGTGGGGGCGGTGACGGCGCCCAGGCGGGGGAGCAGGGTGGGGTCGTGCATGTAGGGGTCGCCGGCCAGGGCGCGCATGGTGGCCGTGTTGGCCTGGCGGGTAGCGAGCTGGTCGGGGGAGAGGGTCGCCGGGTCGAGCTGGAAGCGGTCCGGGTCGTACCAGGAGTGCTCGGCCAGGCCGCGCGGGTCGAGGGCGAAGACGTCGGTGATCGGCTCGCCCTCGACCCGGATGCCGACGGCATTGATCAGCACCAGGCCGGTGACGGTGCCCGAGGTGTCGCCGGCGGCCATCTCGGCGGCGGTCCAGCCGCCCAGGGAGGAGCCGACCAGCAGGACGTCCGTCAGGCCGCGGGTGCGGAGCAGCTGCAGGTAGGTGAGCGCCAACTGGTCGACGCCGGTGAGCCAGTCGGGGCGGTGGGTGCCGTCCCAACCGGGGTGGACGGGGGTGAGGGTGTGCGCCGTGCGGGAGAGGTGCTGGGCGAGGCCGGCGACGGTGGCCGGGCCCCCGCCGCCGTGCAGGATCAGGACGGGGCGGCCGGAGCCCGCCTCGGCGAGGGTGAGGGAGCGGGCGAGGTCGGCGTGCGCGGCGGTGCTCTGCGACGTGGTCATGGCTCCAGAGTAACTAAAGATCTTTATATAAGCTAGTTTGGTTGTGCGGTAGGATCGGCCCATGCACAGTGACCTGCAACTCCTCGGCCGGGCGGTCAAGCAAGTCCAGTACCGGCAGCACCGGGCCCTGGACAGCGCGCTGGCCGCGGCCGGCACGACGCTGGCCCAGTGGGACGCGCTGCGCGCCATCGGCCGCTCGCCCGGTGCCTCGGCGCGGACGCTGGCGGCGGCGACCTTCCAGAGCGAGCAGGCGTTCGGCGCGCTGGTCGGGCGCCTGGTGACCCAGGGCCTGGTGGAGCGCCGCCCGGGGCACGGCCGGCGGATCGAGCACCACCTCACCCAGCAGGGCGAGCAGGTCCTCGCGGCGGGGCACACGATCGCCGACGCGGTGCTCGCCGACTGCTTCGCCGCGCTGTCCGCGACGGACCGCACGGCGTTGCTCGCCCTGCTGCGGCGGACGGCCGGCGGTGAGGACGAGTAACGGCCCGGCCCGACGGGGCGCGGCCTACAAGTCGCAGCTCTCGACCGGCACCGCCACCCGCTCCCCGCTGCGCACCGCACGGGTCAGCGGGTGGTCGGCGCCGAGTGCGGAGTCCGCGTCCCGGGCCGCGGTCGCGGACAGCCCGGCGGCCTCGTCGCGTTCGCCCAGCGTCCCGAGGTCGACCGCGAGGTTGGCACGGGCGGCCAGCACGTCGTGGTGGGTGGGGCCGAACGCGCCCAGGAGGAGCGCCTCGGCGCGTCGGCCGATCGCGACCGCCCGCTCCACCGAGCCGCGCTCGGCCACCGTGGTGGCCTGGTTCAGCAGCACCGGTCCCAGGTAGCAGTGCTCGGGCCCGAGCGCCCGGGACAGGCCGGCCACCGCCGCGTCGGTCAGCGTGCCGGCCCCGACCACGTCCCCGGCGGCCCGCAGGTGCCGGGCCAGGTTGCCGCTCAGGCCCAGCGTCAGCGGGTGGTCGCCGCCCAGCTGCTGCCCGGCGGTGTCGTGCGCGCGCCGGGACAACTGCAGCGCGGCACCGGTGTCACCCCGGGCCTGCAGCACGGTGGCCAGGGTGTCGGCGGCGCTGAGGGTGTCGATGCTGCGCAGGCCGAGGAGTTCGAGGAACGCCCGGTAGCCGGCCTCGGCGTGCTCGCGGGCGTCGTCGAGCCGGGCCAGCCGGAACTCGGTCGCCGCGAGCTCCACCAGCGCGAACAGCAGTCCGGGGTGGCGGGCGCTGACCGTGGTCCGGTAGGTCTGCAGCACCTCCGTCAGCAGTGCGGCGGCCTCGCGCGGCCGGCCCGTCTTGCGCAGCGTCAGACCGTAGGCCGCCGCCGCGACGAGGGTGCGCTGGTCGTGCGGGCCGAGTGCCTGGCGCTGGCGCCGGTAGCTGAGGCGGTGCAGTGTGAGGGCCTGCCGCCAGTTTCCGGCCAGCGCCTCGGACAGTGCGACGTTATGGGTGATCATCGCGACCCGCGGGTGGTGCGGCCCGAGGCCCTGCTCGGCGGCGAGCAGGCTGGCCCGGTCCAGCTTGCGGGCCTCCGCGAAGCGGCCGAGCATCCGCAGGTCGGCGGCGAGGTTGCTGGCGGCGATCAGGGTCTGCAGGTCGCCCGGGCCGAGCTCGCGGCGGAACCTTTCGTACGTGTTCGAGTCGAGGGTGTAGCTGCGGCGGAACTCGCCCTGGTCGCGCAGCACGTTCGCGAGCTGGACCCGCAGCATCCCGGTGTGCAGCTCGGGCTGCGGCTCGCCGTCGGCCGCGGCCCAGTGGTCCAGCGTCCGCTCGGCCAGCTCCCGGCCCTCCCGGGCCAGCCCGGTCTTCCAGAGGTAGCGCACCGTGTTCACCAGCAGTCGGCGCACCTCCGGCTCGGTGGAGTCCGGCGCGCCGCTGGGCCACAGGTGCGGCAGCAGTTCGGCGAAGGCCGGCCAGGCGTCGGCCTGATCGGGGTCCTGCGGGGCGACCGCGGCCAGGCACAGCTGCGCGGTGCGGCGCTGCGCCGCGCGGCGCTCGTCGGTGGCCTGGTCCCGGACCACCGCCTGGACCAGCCGGTGCAGGGTCAGCGACTCGCGCCCGCCGTCGGCCCGGGCCAGGCCGGTGCGGTGGATGGTGCGGACCAGCGCGCCCAGCGCCAGCCGGGCGGCCGGCGTCGGCCGGCCGAGCCCGAGGTGGCGCAGCAGCGGCGGACTGAAGAGCAGCGCGGTGGGGATCGGTTCGGGTCCGAAGTGGGCGCAGACCTCCAGGAGTTCGGCGGCCCGCGCGTTGCTGCGGCGCAGCTCCTCCAGGGAGAGCAGCCAGGTCGCGGCGACCGACCGGGGGTAGTCGGCCGCGGGCAGCCGGGTGTGTTCCAGGATGTCGGTCAGGGTGGTGGAGAGCAGGTCGAGGTAGTCGGCCGCCGGCATGCCGCTCTCCTGCAGCCAGGCGGCGGCCTGGGCGACGGCCAGCGGCAGGTCGCCGAGTTGGTCCGCGACCCGCTCGGCCGAGCGGCCGCTCAGCGTCGGGTTGTGCTGGTGCAGCAGGCGCAGGCTCTCGTCGCGGTGGAAGGCGCCGAGCTCCAGGACGGCGGCGTGCCGGCTCCAGCCCGGGTCGCGGGAGGTGAGCAGCAGGTGTCCGCCGCTCGGTCCGTCGACCAGCCAGCGGCCGAGCTGCTCGGGCGGACCGGCGTTGTCCAGCACCAGCAGCCAGCGGGCGTACGGTTCGCCCCGCTGCAGTGCCCGGAGCACCTGGGCGGCGGTGTCGGCGCTGTCCGCGCCGACCCCCAGGCCGAGCCGCTCCGCCAGGGCCGCCAGTTGCGGCGCGAGGTACTCGACGTGCCCGGCGGCGATCCACCAGACCAGGTCGTAGCCGGCCCGGAACCGGTGGGCGTACTCGGCCGCGGTCTGGCTCTTGCCGACGCCGCCCAGCCCGGTGATCACCTGGACGGTGCGGCCGGCCCCGGTGAACCCCTCGCGCAGCGACTCCAACTCCTCGGCGCGGCCGGTGAAGGAGGCGTTGCGGGCCGGGAGCCGCTCCACCGCGGGCCGGCAGTCGGGCGGCCGCGGCGGCGCGGCGGCGGGCGGTGCGGTATCGGCGGGCCGGCCCACCGCCGCGGCCAGCTGGTCCCCGGGGGCCGCCGCTCCGGCGAGCACGGTGACCGGGCGCTCGGCGTACAGCCGCGGGAGCGGACCGTCCAACTCGCCGACCCGCAGCGGGACCAGGGTGGCCAGGCCCGGGACGACCTCGCGCCCGGCCAGGGCCCGCCACAGCGGCTCGGCCCGCGGGTGGCGCAGGTAGTCGGCGGAGAGCAGCGCCACCACCCGGCCCCGGCCGGCCAGGGCCCAGTCGAGTTCCGGCGAGCCGGCGCCGGCCGGCGGGCCCGACAGGCTGTGCAGCGAGCTGCTGTACCCGAGCGCCGTCAACGCGCCGGCCACCCACTCCGCGCGCATCCGGTCGGCCGGCGCGTAGCTGACGAAGAGGTGGCCGGGCGTCACCGGGCGGGTGCTGTGCCGCTCGGCCGGCGGGTCGGGCGGGAAGACGCCGGCCACCTCCCGCAGGTCGAGGTCGGGCAGCGGCGGCAGCCGCACCCGGCCGGCTGCCCGGCCGATCCGCCGGGCGAGCACCTCGACCACCGTGCGGTACTCGGCCCCGCCGCGCGCTTCCCGCAGCAGGTGCCGCAGGCCCAGCTCGGCGTAGCGCCCGCCCATGGCCGGCTCCAGGTACTGCACCCGGGCGACCGGCTCCGGCGGCCCGCCGGGCACCGGCTCCCAGAGCACGGGCACCAGCGCGCCCGGGTCCCAACCGGTGTCCTGCTGGTAGGCCGTGGTGCGGCGGTGGAAGGCCGTCCACTCCTTCCCGCAGTAGAGGCTGGCGAAGTACGCGGGCGAGTAGAGGGCGACCAGCACGCGGCAGTGGTTGATCGCCCGGCTCAGCCGACGCTCCCAGTCGGCGCCGAGGAGGATCTGCTCGACGTCGAGGAAGGCGGGCAGCCGCTCCGCCTCCGGGTCCAGCTGGGCCAGTTCGGCGCGCAGGTCCTGGTAGAAGCAGCCGATCGCCCCACCGTCGTCGTCGGCCCGCGCGTAGCTGAGGAAGAAGTAGGACTCCACCCGACCCTCCCCGTCATTCCCATGCCAAGTATGGCTCAGAGGAACCAACTTGCCGGGGAATCACCTTGTTCCCCGGGTCCGCGGGCCAGGGCATCGGGCCTTGGACACCGGGCGGCGTACCCGCGGCGCGGGCGGGCGGCGGGGGTCACTCCGGCAGGTCGGCCAGCGTCTCCGCGAGGTCGCGCCAGATCTCCCTGGCCAGGTCGAGGTTGGCGTCGTCCTCCGCCCGCTGGGCCAGCGCCCGCAGCGCCGCGATGCCGGCCTCGCGGGCGCCCTCGACGATCTGCAGGCGGGCCCGCAGTACCTCCAGGGCCACCCGGGCGTGGAAGTCG
>NZ_JBHYKG010000363.1:0-7950 GCF_042741245.1 Kitasatospora sp. NPDC058965 | reverse complement strand
GACGGCACGACGTCCCCGTGCTCAGCCGACGGCCTCAGGCAGCCACTGGTCGGGACCGAAGACCTCGTAGTGGATCCGGTCGGCGGGCACGCCCGCGTCCCGGAACTGCGCGCGGACGGCGCGCAGGAACGGCAGCGGGCCGCACAGGTGGACGTCGGCGTCCGCGGGCAGCGCGAGCCCGCCGACCTCCATCCGGCCGACCTCGGCGTCCGGCTCCTCGGCACCGGGGTGCTCGTACCAGAAGACCGCCCGGGCGCCCGGCAGCCGGTCGACGAGCCCCCGGGTCTGTGCGCGCAGCGCGTGGTCGGCGGGCGAGCGGTCGGCGTGCAGCACCAGGACCTCGCGGTCGGAGCCGACGGCGGCCAGGTGGTCGAGCATGCCGACCATCGGCGTGCAGCCGATCCCGGCCGACGCGAGCACCAGCGGCCGGGAGCCGTCCGTCAGGACCACGTCGCCGAACGGGGCGGACAGCACGAGCCGGTCGCCCGCCCGCACCCGCCGGTGCAGCAGCGTGGAGACCTCGCCGTCGGGCGTGCCGCCGCCGGTGACCCGCTTGACCGTGATCCGGCGCAGGTCGCCGTCGGCCGCCGGGTCGCAGGAGAGGCTGTACTGGCGCAGCTGGTGGACGCCGTCGGGCATCCGCAGCCGGACGCTGACGTACTGTCCGGCGCGCGCCCGGGGCGCGGGGGCGCCGTCGGCGGGCCGGAGCAGGAAGGACACCGTGTCGGGGGTCTCGTCGTGGCGCTCGACCACCGTCCACGGCCGCCAGGTGTCGCCGGGCGGCACCTCGGCGGCCTGGTAGAGCCGGGCCTCACGGGCGATCAGGGCGGCCGCCATCAGCCAGTACACCTCGTCCCAGGCGGCTGCCACGTCCGGGGTGACGGCATCGCCGAGCACCTCGGCGATCGCGGCGAACAGGTACTTGTGCACGAGGGTGTACTGGTCCTCGGTCACCCCGACCGCGGCGTGCTTGTGGGCGATCCGGTCCAGCAGCGCCGCGGGGGAGGCCTCGGGGTCGTGCACCAGAGCGCCGGCGAAGGCGGCTATCGAGCCGGCCAGGGCCCGGCGCTGCGCGCCGTCGGCCTGGTTGCCGCGGTTGAACAGCCCGTCCAGGAGTTCCGGCCGCTCGGCGAACATGGTCGCGTAGAAGCGGCTGGTGATCTCGTCCAGCGCGGCGCCCACGGCGGGCAGGGTGGCGCGGATCACGGCGGCCGAGTCGGCGGAGAGCATGGCGGCTCCAAGGGGTGCGGCGGGTGGTGGGTCGGCGCCGGCGAGCGGGCCGGTACCCGGTCTACCAGCGCCGGAGCCCGCCGCGTTGGGCCGAACGTCCCGGCGCAGCGGGATCCGGGACCAACGGCCCCACCGGAAGGGCCGGGCGGCCCACCGCCGCCGGCGCGGCCCCGGCCCGGCCGGACCGCCGGAGAACGCGGCGGGCGCACGCCGGGGTACCGGCGTGCGCCCGCAGGTGGTGGCAGCGCGTCAGGCGGGGACCCGTCAGCCGACGGTCAGGCGGAACGGGCCGGCCAGCACCGAGTAGCCGTCGTTCGCCAGGTAGTACACGTCGTACGCGCCCGCGCCGTTGAGCTTGCCGGTGGACAGGGTCACCGCGCCGCTCTGGTTCGGGGTGTAGGCCCAGGTCAGCGAGGACTTCGAGCCCGGGGTGACGCCCGCCGGGTAGACGCCGACCCAGTTCTTCGCGCTGACCTGGGAGGTGTCCGGCAGCGCGTAGCGGAAGGTGGCGTTGCCGCCGTTGGCCACCGCGTTCAGGTCGCCGGTCAGCGTGGGCCCGGTGGCCGTGGCCGGGGCGAAGGCGGCGTTGAGCGGGGTCGCGTAGGTGTCGTTGGCGGTCAGCCCGGGCAGGCCGAGGGCCGACTCGATGGTCCGGCCGATCGAGTAGTGGTCGTAGTGCAGCGGGCTGCTGGTCCCCGCCGGGACGGTGCCCTGCGAGCCGAGCACGACGGTGGCCACGTGGTTGTAGCCCTCGCTCTCGCTCTCGTCCCAGGTCAGCACGAGCAGCGAGCGCTGCTGGGTCCAGGCGGGGGAGGACAGCACGGGCGCCAGCGTCTGCTTCAGCCAGCCGTCCTGCACCTGCAGGCTGGTGGCGCTGCCGTTGCCGGAGGCCTCGCCGTCGTAGTAGTCGTCGGCGGCGATCCATGAGAAGTTCGGCGTGGTGGCCGCCGACTGCAGGTCGGTGGTCAGCTGGGTGGTGTCGAACAGGTGCGACGCGCAGCGGGCCGCGTTGCCGCTGATGTCGGTGTAGTTGATGAACGGCGCGTCGTCCGGCTCGTACTTGGCGTCGTACTGGGTGGTGGTGTTGCACGGGGTGCCCATGCCCTGCTCGTAGGCCTTCCAGCTCTTGCCGGCCGCCTCCAGGGTGTCGCCCAGGTTGCGCTGCGGGGAGTTGATGTTGGGCCAGTAGGTGGCGCCCGTGGTGTAGGTGTCGCCGCCCGCGATGGCGAGGTAGTTCTCGTCGCTGGGGTGGTAGACGCCGTGCGCGTCGGTGAGGGTGGCGCCCTGGGACATCAGGCTGTGCATGAACGGGGTGTCGGTCGGGTCGTTCATGATCTGGCTGTAGTCGGTGTTCTCCATCATGACGGTGAACACGTGGTCGTAGCCCGGCACGGCGGAGGCCGGCGGGGCGACCGGCGCGGGCGCGGTGACCGGGGTGTTCAGGGTGAGGGAGAGGTTGTCCAGGTAGCCGGCCTCGTGCGAGGTGGAGAGGAACTGCACCTCCACCTGGATCGAGCGGGTGCCGGCCGGCACCGCGCCGGTGCTGGTGCGGGAGAGGAACTCGGTGCTCAGGCCGCGGTCGGTCGCGGAGACCGTGGGCAGCTTGGCGGTCTGGCCGAGCGGGGCGCCGTTCGCGTCCCGGAAGTGCAGCGCGACCGCGACGTAGCCGCTGTACGCGCCCCAGCCGCCCAGCCAGCCGGACAGGTTGTAGCTGACGCCGCCGCCGTCGATGGCGCCGGCGGCCGACGAGACGTCCACGGTCTGGCTCATCGAGCCGTCGCCGAAGTTGCCGGGGGCGAAGAAAGCCCGGCCCGGGGTGTTGCCGTCCTGGGGCAGGCCGAAGGAACCGGCGCTCTGGCACACGGTGTTGATCCCGCCGGCCTGGACCGTCCAGCCCGGGACGGTGGAGGCCGCGCCCCAGTCGCCGGTGCAGTAGCCGCCGGCCTCGGCATCGCCGTTGACGATCAGGTTGCCGCTGCTGACCGCCGCCTGGGCCGGGGTGGGGGTCGGGACGGCGACGACCAGCGCGCCGAGGAGGGGGAGGGCGGCCAGGGGGCTGCGGCGCAAGCGCATGGGTGGGTACCTCGTCCTGTGGGTGAGGGTTGGTTGCCGTGGACGGGACACATAGGTATCGGCCGGCGCTGTCCTTGGGAAGAACTCCGGTAAAACTTGGTCAGACAAGTTGTCACCTGTTGGTCAGACAAGTGGGCGGAGCTTGATCAGACAACTTCGCCCTCCGGAGGTCGGCCGGGCCGACCGGGCGGGCCGACGTCCGGAGCGACGCGCCCGGTCGGCCGCCGGGGCGGGGGCCGGGGCGGGGGCCACGGCCCGCGACGGGCCGCCCGCCGTGCCCGGTGGCCGTGCTGAGGGACCGTCAGGTGGGTGCGCCGGCCGCGCGCCGCACTTGATCGCCACTCTTGTGAGGCAGGTCCGGGGCGTGGGAAGCTCCACGACGTGATCGACGACCGGGCACGCGCCGTGTCGACGGACGCCGTTCCGTGGTGGTCGCGGGCACTGGCCGAGGGGGACCGGGGCCGGGCCGGGCGGCCCGCCTGGGCCGCCTTCGTCGACGACACCCTGGCCGGATGGCCGGCGTCCGTGCCGCTGCCCGCCGAACTCCCCGGCCTCACCGGCTTCGCGGCACTGCTGGCACCGTTCGCCGAGGCAGCGGCCGCCGGCCTGCCGGGCGAGCTGCCCGGTGCCGGGGCCGCCGCGATCCGGGCGGCCCACGCGGCGCGGCTCGCCGACGCCCTCGCCCGCTGCGCGGCCCGCACCCTGGTGCTGGAGCTCGACGCGGCCCGGGAGGCCGGCGCACTGATCGGTGACACGCCGTCGGACAGGTTCCGCGACTTCGTCCAGCTGCTGTCGAACCGGGCGAGCATGACGGCGCTGTGCTACGCCTACCCGGTGCTCGCCCGCCTGATCGGCCAGCGCTGCCTGCACACGACCGCGGCCCTGGCCGAACTGCTCGGGCGGTTCGCCGCCGACCGGGCCGAGCTGGTCGCGACCCTGCTGGGCGGGGCCGACCCCGGCCCCCTGGCGGCGGTGGAGACCGGAGCGGGGGACGGCCACCAGCACGGGCGCGCGGTGGCGATCCTGCGGTTCGCCGACGGCCGCTCCGCGGTCTACAAGCCCCGACCGCCGGCGATGCACCGCCACTTCAACGAGGTCGTGCGGTGGTTCGCCGCGCTGCCCGGGGTACCGGACCTGTCGGCACCGGCCGTGCTGGACCGGGGCGACTACGGCTGGGTCGAGCACGTGCCGGCGCACCCGTGCGCGACGGACGGGGAACTCGACCGCTTCTACCGGCGACTCGGCGCGCTGCTCGCCCTGGCGCACGCGCTGGGCGCCACCGACCTGCACTACGAGAACCTGATCGCGCGCGGCGAGCACCCGCTGCTGATCGACGTCGAGACCCTCTTCCACCCCGGCGCCGTGCCGGCGGGCGTCGAGGACCCGGCGGTGGCCGCGCTGGGCGCGTCGGTGCAGCGCACCGGTCTGCTCCCGATCCTGCTGCTCGGTGACCGGAGCGCGATGGACGCCTCGGGACTCGGCGGCGACCCGGGGGCGCCGCTGCCGGTGGACCGGGCGGTCTGGGCCGATCCGGGCACCGACCGGATGCGGCTGGTCCGCCGTCCCGGGACGGCGGCCGGCGGCGGGAACCGGCCCGGCCCCGCCGAGCCCGCCGCCCACGCCGACGCCCTGCTGGCCGGGTTCCGCGCGGGCCACCGGGCCGTCGCCGCACACCGGGACGCGCTGCTGGGGCCGAGCGGACTGCTGCGCCGGTTCGCGGACGACCCGGCCAGAGTGGTGCTGCGGGCCACCCGGGCCTACGCGACGCTGGCCGAGGAGGCGACCCACCCCGAGGCGCTGCGGGACGCGGCGGCCAGGGCCGCGCTGTTCGACCTGCTGGACAGTCAGGACCTCGGCGGTCCCGCGCACCCCGCCGTGCGGGAGCACGAGGCGGCGCAGCTCTGGGACGACGACATCCCGGTGTTCGGCACCCGCCCCGGCTCCCGGGACCTGTGGAGCGGCACCGGCGAGCGGATCCCCGGCTTCCTGGCGCGCTCGGGCCTCGACGTGGCGGGCGACCGGATCCGGGCGATGGACGAGGCCGACTGCCGGGCCCAGGAGTGGATCGTCCGGGCGGCGCTGGCCGCCAGGTCGACCACCCCGCCGCACGGCCCGAGCACCCCGCCGCACCGTCCGGTCCCGGTCGGCGGGCCGTCGGGCGCCGCCGCGCCGGCCGCACCCGATCCGGACCGCCTGCTCGCCGCCGCCCGCGGCATCGGCGACCGGCTGCTCGCACTGGCCCACCGCGCTCCCGGGCGGGCGAACTGGCTCGGCCTGGAACTGCTCGGCGGGCGGTACTGGCAGCTGCGGCCGTGCGGTGCCGACCTGGCCTGCGGCTACCCGGGCGTGGCCCTGTTCCTGGCCCAACTCGCCGCGCTCACCGGGGCCGAGCAGTACGCGGCGGCGGCCCGCACCGCGCTGCGCCCGCTCCCGGTCCTGCTGGAGCGGCTCGCCGCCAGGCCCGCGGACGCCGCCGCCGTCGGACCGGGCGCCTTCGCGGGGCTGGGCGGCATCGCCTGGGCCGCCGCGGCGACCGCCGCCGCCCTGGACGACCCGGAGCTGCGCGCGCTGGTCGCCCCGGCGACCGCCCTCACCGTGCTGTCCGCCACCTGGGCCGACGGTCCGTCCGACGGTTCGTCAGGACCGGCCGGGGCGCCGGTCGCAGGAGCGGCCGAAGGGCTCGCCGAGGGCCTGGCCGGCGGGGCGGCGGCCCTGCTCGCCGTGCACCGCGCCACCGGAGCGGCCGAGGCCCGGCGCGGCGCGCTGGCCTGCGCGGCCCGCCTCGTGGCCCGGCCGCTGCCGTCCCGGGCGGGCCTGCTGCACGGCGCGGCCGGGATCGGCTGGGCGCTGCTCGGCTGCGCGGCGGCCGGTGGCGGCCGCCGGTACGAGCAGGCCGGACTCGCGGCCCTGCGCACCGCCGCCGACCGGGCGCGCGGCTCCTCCTGGTGCGAGGGGCCGGCGGGCGTCGCGCTGGCGGTGGCCGACCGGCCGGCCGCGGCGGCCGACCCCGACCTGGCGGCCGCGGCGGCCCGGGCCGGGCGCGAACTCGCCCGGTCGGCACCGGCGGCGGACCACAGCCTGTGCCACGGCGAGCTGGGCCTGCTGGAGGCGGCCGCCCCGCTGCCCGGGCCGCTCGCCGCTGCGGCGCGCCACCGCCGGACCGGCCGACTGCTGGCCGCCCTGGAGCGGGGCGAGCCGGTCTGCGGCACCCCCGGCGGCCTGGCGGTCCCCGGCCTGCTGACCGGGCTCGCCGGCCTCGGGCACGGCCTGCTGCGCCAGGGGTTCGCCGACCGGACCGCCTCGGTGCTGCTGCTGCGCACCGAGCCCGACTGTGCGTCACCGGCAGCGCGCCGGGACGTCCGAGGAGAGGAAGGGAACCACCATGGAGACTCCCGACCAGGCCCGTTCCTGGAAGCCGCGGCCGCGGACCCGGTCCGCCGACCCCGCGGGTGAGATCACGCTGCAGACCGCGGGATCGCTCGGCCGCCGGGCGGACCTGCTGGCGGACGGCTCGGGCTGGTGGCCGGTCACCACGGCCCTCACCAGCATGTCCGGCCCCGGCGTGCACGAGGCCTGACGGCACGGCGGCCCTACCAGGTGGTCGGAGGCAGCGATTAGCCTGCGGTCATGCTTACCACGTCACCGGTCACGGTCGGCCGCGAGAGTGAGATCGCGCTGCTCGACGCTGCTCTGAAGGACCTTCGGAGCAGCGTCGGCCGGGCCCTCTTCCTGTCGGGCGAGGCCGGGATCGGCAAGTCCCGGCTGGCGGAGGAGTGTGCCCGGCGGACCACGGCCCTCGGGCTGCCGCTGCTGCGCGGCCGGGGCAGTTCCAGCGCGGTCGGCGAGCCGTTCCGCCCGGTGCTGGAGGCGCTGAACTCCCGCTTCCGCCGCACCGGACCGCCGCAGGACCCCGAGCTCGTGCCGTACCGGCCGGCGCTGGCCCGGGTGGTCCCGGAGTGGCGCACCGGCGCGGCGCCGGGGCCGGAGAGCGTGATCGAGCTGGCCGAGGCGCTGCTGCGGCTGCTCGCCGCGCTCGGCCGGGGCGGCGGCTGCGTGCTGCTGCTGGAGGACCTGCACGACGCGGACTGCGACACCGTCGCCGCGGTGGAGTACCTGGTGGACAACGTCGCCGACCTGCCGGTGCTGCTGCTGGCCACGCTGAGGCCCGAACCGGGAGCGGCGTTCGACCTGGTGCAGGCGGTCGAGCGGCGCCGGATGGCGACCGTCCGGGAGCTCGGGCCGCTCGGCCCGCGGGAGGTCCGGGCGCTCGCGGCCGGCTGCCTCGGGGTGCCGCGGGAGGCGGTCCCGGTGGAGGTGGCCGACCGGCTGGCCGAGGTCGGCGGCGGCAGCCCCTACCTGGCCGAGGAGCTGCTGGCGGAGATGGTCGGCACCGGCGCCCTGGTCCGGGACGGGGACGGCTGGCGCAGCACCGGGGAGCTGGCCGCCGCCGTCCCGGCGAGCGTGGTGCGGGCCTACGGGCGGCGGGCCGAGCGGCTCGGCCCCGGGGCCCGTGAACTGCTCCTGCTGGCCGCGCTGCTCGGGCCCCGGGTCTCCGCCGGAACGCTGCAGGTGGTCACCGGGGGCGACGAGCGGAGCGTGCTCGGCGCGCTGCGGGCGGCGGAGGAGGCGCAACTCCTGGTCCCCGAC
>NZ_JBHYKG010000362.1:0-7965 GCF_042741245.1 Kitasatospora sp. NPDC058965 | reverse complement strand
TCGTAGCGGTGGATCGCGCCGCCCTCCGGTCCGCCGCCGGTGCTGGTGTGGCCGTGGCGGTAGGGCAGGCCGGTCAGCCGGTCGTCGATCCGGGGGAAGTCGCCCCGCCGGTCGTCGAGTTGGTCCTCGCGGACGGTGCCCGCGGCCAGGTCGACCGTCCAGCGCCAGAGCGAGCCGGTCTGGTCGAGGCCCACCCCGTCGCCCAGCCGGTCGTAGCGGACGACGTCCAGGACGAGGCGCCGCCCGGCCGCCTCCTCGTAGGCGCCGAGGGTGTGGAAGACGTAGCAGGGCCCGAGCTCGAACCAGCGCACCGGGCCGTACGGGTCGTCGCGGCGCAGCACGCCGAGCCGGGCGCCGTGCTCCGGGGACCAGGTGTACGGCAGGCCGCCGCCGGCCCTCGCGCGGCCGCGGTCGAAGACCATCGGCAGGTCCATGAACAGCACGTGGCCGGCGGTCAGTTGGAAGTCGTGCATCATCGTGGGCGCGGGCACCTCGATGTCCCGGCTGACAGTGAGCTCGCCGGCGGCGTCGGCCCGGTGGTAGGTCAGCGCCGGGCCGTCGAAGCCGCCGTAGCCGAAGAAGTGCAGTTCGCCGGTGGTCGGGCAGGTCTTCGGGTGCGCCGTCATCGCGGTCCGCAGCCGGCCGCCGAAGTCGTGCGGGCCGAGGGTCTCCCACTCGTGGCCCGGTCGGCAGTCCAACGCGTAGGGGTAGGAGGACTCGACCAGCGCCAGGGTGCGCCCGGCGTGCCGGACCACGTGGGTGTTGGCCACCCCGGCGGTCAGGTCGCGGGCGCCTCGCTCGTCGCGGACCCGGGCGCCCGAGGTGAAGGTGCTGGTGCGCACCCAGCGGTTGCGGTAGGAGACGGCCCGGCCGCCGTCCAGCCGGACGCCGTGCACCATGCCGTCGCCGAGGAACCAGTGGGCGGCGGCGGCCTCGCGCGGGTTGGGCCCGTTGCGCAGGTACCAGCCGGCGAGCGCCGGCGGCAGGGCGCCGGTCACCGGCAGGTCGGTGACGGTGAGTTCGTCCGGAACGGGGGCGTAGGCGCCCAGCAGGTGGGGGGCGGTGGTGGTCATGGCTCGGTCTCCGCGGCAGGTGGGTGGGGTGGCGGCTCGGGTCAGCGGGCGGCGGCCGCGGCCAGTCGGGCCCGGGCGGCCTTCGGGTAGCGCTGGGAGAAGACGGCGGGCACGACGAAGCCGGCGACCTGGCAGGCGACGGACGCGGCGGTGCCGGCCCTGGTGGCGTCGCAGGCGGCCAGGGCGGCCGCGGTCAGGGTGAAGGAGAGTGCCCAGGCCGCGGTGATGACGGTGTTGATGCGCAGGAACGCCCGGGTGTGCCAGACGGCCTCGGGCACCGAGCGGCGGGCGATGCCGAGGGTGAACGGCCGCCGGACGGCCAGCGTGCCCCAGGCGGTGACGGCGAGCCAGGCGATGGCCAGGCAGCCGGCGTAGTCGCGCACCGGCGAGTGGGGGGCGGCGAACGCGAGGGCCGTCAGGGCCGCGAAGTAGCCGATGGTGCTGAACTCCAGGATCAGCGCGTCGGCCGCGACCCCGGACCGGCGGTCGTGGACCAGCAGCGGCACGGCGGTGACCAGCCCGGCCAGGGCGCCCCACTGCCACCCGGCGGTCGACACGGCGGCGAAGGCGATCCACGGGACGAAGCCGCGCAGGTAGTTCATGGCAGGTACTCCTCGCTGGGGCCCGGACTCTGACGTTCCAAAGCTGATAGGTCGAAAGTAGAAGGTCCGGCTCGACATGTCAATTGTGGAAGGTAGGATGGGGAGCATGAGCCTCCGCTATGCCGTCCTCGGCCTCCTGGTCGGCCAGCCCGCCAGCGGCTACGACCTGATGAAGGTGTTCAACACCTCGCTGGCCAACGTCTGGCCCGCCACCCAGAGCCAGGTGTACGGCGAACTCGCCCGCCTCGCCGACGCCGGCCTGATCGACGTCGCCGCCGAGGGCCCGCGCGGCCGCAAGGAGTACACCCTCACCGAGTCCGGCCTGACCGAGCTGCGCCGCTGGATGGTGGAGGAGCAGCCCGAGGCGCAGCGCAACAGCCTCCTGCTGCGGGTGTTCTTCCTGGGGGCGCTGACCCCGGACCAGGCCACCGACTACCTCGGTTTCCTCGCCGCACGCGCGGCCGGCCAGCAGGAGCGGCTGCGCCAGTTGCGGGAGTCCCTGGACTGGACCGAGGAGGGCATGCTGACCGCCAACGGCCGCCTGGTGATGGAGTACGGCCGGCGCCTGTTCGCGATGCAGGAGGAGTGGGCGCAGTGGGCCATCGCCCAACTCGCCGCCGCCGAGGGCGGGGCCTGACGGTTCCCGGCATCCGACGGTTGACCAGCACCGCCGTGGTGCAGGAGGAGCCAGTGGGAGGCCGGTGCGCCGGCGGCGGTCAGCTGTGCTTGACGATGACCGAGATGCCCCAGCCCACCGCTGCCAGCACCACGGCGAAGCAGAGCACGGCGACGGTCCGGCCGAGCGGGCCCGCGGTCCGCGGGGCGGCGGCCGCGCCGTCGGCGCCCGTGCGGGGCGGGGGGCTGAGGGCGCGCAGGCCGAGGGCGAACAGGGCCGGCAGGCCCGCGCCGGTCAGGGTGCCGACGACCACGATCCGCCACAGCGCGCTGAGGTTGACCCAGGAGTTCACGGCGTCACCCCGTCCTGCTCGGGGGCCGGGATGACGCTGCCGGTCCAGGCGGCGTTGACGTTCTCCGGTGTCACGGCCGGGTGGCGCGAGGCGGCGTAGAAGGAGCCCGAGGCCACCAGCAGGACGACGAAGATCACCACGACCCCGGCCGTCCCGCCGATGCCGTGCGCGACCCAGTAGGCGAGCGCCCCCACGATCCCGGCCGACGGCAGCGTGAACAGCCAGGCGGCAACCATCCGGCCGGCGATCTGCCAGCGGACCTCGGCGCCCTTCTTCCCCACCCCCGAGCCCAGGATCGACCCGGTCGCCACCTGGGTGGTGGAGAGCGAGTAGCCGAAGTCGGTGGAGCTGAGGATCACCGCGGCCGAGGCCGACTCGCTGGCCATCCCCTGCGGCGACTCGATCTCGACCAGGCCCTTGCCCAGCGCCCTGATGACCCGCCAGCCGCCGATGTAGGTGCCGAGCGCGATCGCCATCGCGCAGGAGGTGATCACCCAGGTCGGGGACTTCGCCCCGGCGTGCAGGGTGCCGTTGGCGATCAGTGCCAGGGTGATGACGCCCATCGTCTTCTGGGCGTCGTTGGTCCCGTGGGCGAGCGACACCATGGACGCCGACCCGATCTGGCCGAGCCGGAACCCGTGGTCCCTCGGGCGTTGGGCGATGTCGCGGGTGAGCAGGTAGACCAGGTAGGTGCCGAGCGCCGAGACCGCACCCGCGACGAACGGGGACAGTGCGGCGGGCACGATCACCTTGGCCACCAGCCCCTGCCACTTCACGGCCGAGGCGCCGGCCGCCGCCATGGTGGCCCCGACCACGCCGCCGATCAGCGCGTGCGAGGAACTGGAGGGGATGCCCAGGTACCAGGTGGCCAGGTTCCACAGGATGCTGCCGACCAGGCCCGCCATCACCACCGTCAGGGTGACGGCCCCGCTGTTCACCAGGCCGCTGGCGATGGTCGCCGCGACCGCGGTGGACAGGAACGCCCCCGCCAGATTGAGCACTGCGGAGAGTCCCACCGCGATGCGGGGGCGCAGTGCGCCGGTGACGATCGAGGTCGCCATCGCATTGCCCGTGTCGTGGAAGCCATTGGTGAAGTCGAACCCCAGCGCGGTGATGATGACGAGTGCCAGGACCGCGTCGTTTCCGGTCACGTGCACGAACTTAACCAGCGGACCCGGTCGCCCGGAGCGCGCGACACCCGGGGACCGCGGATCGCCGTGACCGTCATCCGATCGGCCCAGCGGCGGGCGCCGGCGCCGCGGGGGACGGACGCCTGACGGGCGGTCGGGAACGCCGACCGCCCGTCGGGCGGAGTGCGTGCGTGTCAGGCGGTGAAGCCGGCGAGGATGCCGTCCCAGAGGGCGACCCGGGCGGACAGGGCGCGGTGGACCGTGGCGGCGCACTCGGTCCACCGCTCGCGGTCGTCCCCGCACAGGTCGATCAGCATCTGCATGGCCATCGGGGTGTGCTGCTCGCCGTCCACCTCGATGTGGCGCGCGAGGTAGTCCTTGAAGACCGTCAGCCGCCCGTCCGCGTCCTCGATCCGGACCACCTGCTCGAACATCTCCGGGATCAGGTCCTCGCGGCCGAAGGCGAACGCGGCGGCCTGGCAGTGCACGGGGGAGGAGTCGATCACGTCCCAGGTGACGGCCATGAAGTCGGCCGCCGGGGCCGGGATCCCGGCCGCCTTCGCCGCCTGCGCGACACCGCTGCCGGTGCCGAGCAGCTGCAGGAACTGCTCCATCGGCGCGGTGTCGGCCCCGGCGCGCCGCATGCCGTCCAGGTACAGCTCGAAGTGGCTGATGTAGCCCTCGCCGAGCTCGTCGCTCTCCTCGACCAGCACGATCTCGTTGATCAGCCGCCGGCTCGCCGTCGGACCGCTCGGCACCCACGGCAGGTCCACGCAGGTCAACTGCCGCTGCAGGCACTTGAGCAGCGACATGAAGTCCCAGACCGCGAAGACGTGGCTCTGCTGGAACGTCCGCACCCGCTCCAGGGAGTTCAGTTCCCGGTAGACCGGATGGGCGACCACCTCCCGGCGCACGGGCTCGATCGCCTCGCGCAGCGCCGTCAGGCCCGGGTGCGAGCGGTCCCAGTGGTAGCGGTCGGATGTCATGGTGACTCCAATGTCGTAGAAGGGCCCCCGTGCTGACGCATCGTCGGAGGCACCCGCACGTGTCCGACGGCGGGCCACAGACTACGGGAACGGGGGCCGGGAATCCGGGGATTCGGACGATCCACCTCCGGTCGTGCGCCACGCTGCGGCGATACCGGAACGGTCGCCGTGATGCCCACTCGGTCCTGGCCGGTGCGGTGCGGGGCGTGGTGGGCTGGCGGCATGAGCGAAACGGCGGGCCCGGCCGGTGCGGTGGCACTGGTGACCGGGGCGAACAAGGGAATCGGGTACCAGGTGGCCCGGCAGCTGGGCGAGCGCGGGATGACGGTGGTGGTGGGGGCCCGCGACCCCGGGCGCGGGCGCGGCGCGGCCGAGGAGTTGGCGGCCGCCGGGGTCGACGCGCACCCGGTGGTGCTGGACGTCACCGACCCCGGGACGGTGCGGCGGGCGGCCGGGTGGGTCGAGGACCGGTTCGGGCGGCTGGACGTGCTGGTCAACAACGCGGGCGCGGCCGAGGACCCGGGGCACCGGCCCAGCGCCGCCGACCTCGACGTGGTCCGCGCGGTGTTCGAGGCCAACGTCTTCGGCGTGCTGACCGTCACCAACGCGCTGCTCCCGCTGCTGCACCGGAGCGCGGCCCCGCGGATCGTCAACGTCTCCAGCGGCATGGCGTCGCTGGCCGTCCAGAGCGCACCGGACAGCTACCTCGCGCCGGTGCCGGCGGTCGCCGCCTACCCGGCCTCCAAGTCCGCGCTCAACGCGCTGACGGTCCAGTACGCCAAGGAACTGCGCGGCGCCGGGTTCCTGGTCAACGCGGTGTCACCCGGACCGTGCGACACCGACCTGACCAAGGAGTTGCAGCGGGCCGGCTTCGCGATGAGCCGCACCGCGGCGCAGGGCGCGGCGGTCGTGGTCGGGCTGGCCACGCTGGGCCCGGACGGCCCGACCGGCGGATTCTTCGACGAGGCCGGCCCCGTGCCCTGGTAGCGCCGGCACCCCGCGGGTGACGGCCGGTCGGCCCGGGCGGCTATCGTGCCGCGCATGGACCTACGCCGCCTGCGGTACTTCGTGGCCGTCGCCGAGGAACTGCACTTCGGCCGTGCGGCGGCCCGGCTGCACATGTCGCAGCCGCCGCTGAGCCGGCGGATCCGCGAGCTGGAGGACTCGCTGGGCACCCGCCTGTTCGAGCGCTCGACCCAGGGCGTCCGGCTGACCGAGGCCGGGACGGTGCTGCTCGCCGAGGCGCGGGAGCTGCTGGCGGCGGCGGAGCGGGCGAGCGAACGGGTCCGGCAGACGGGCGGGCGGCGCACCCTCGTGGTGGGGTCGGTGGCCGGCGCCGGGCGCGGGCTCGGCCCGCGCACCGCCGAGGCGTTCCGGCGCAGCCACCCGGACACGCCGGTGCGGCTGCGGGAGACCGGGATCAACGACCCGACCGCGGGCCTGCGGGCCGGCACCGTCGACCTCGCGCTGACCCGGCTGCCCTTCGACACCGAGGGGCTGGCCGTCCGTCAGCTGGCGAGCGAGCCGGTGGTCGCGGCGGTCCCGGCCGGCGACCCGCTGGCCGGCCGCGAGCGGGTCACGGTGGCCGAGCTCGCGGACCGGCCGTGGATGCGGCTGTCGACCGACACCGACCCGGCCTGGCGGCGCTACTGGCTGGGCCGGGCCGGCCGGGCCGCCGAGGACCCGGACGGGCCCGGGGCCGAGGAGGACGCACCGGACCCGGCCGACGGCCCCGTGGTCCGGTCGGTCGCCGAGTGCCTGCACGCCGTGGTCTGGCAGGGCGCGGTCGGCCTGCTGCCCGCCGGCGCGGCCCGGCACCACCGCGTCGAGGGCGTCGCCTTCGTCCCGCTGACCGGCTACCCGCCCAGCCGGGTGGTGCTCGCCTGGCCGGCCGAGCGCGCGGATCCGGCCGTCGCCGCCTTCGTGGCGGCGGCCGCGGCCTGACCGGGCCCGAGGTCGGCCCGGCGGGGAGGGCGTCGCGCCGGGCAGGCCCGCCGGCTGACGGTCCGCCGGGCGCGCGTCGGCTGACGGTCCGCCAGGCAGGTCGTTGACGGGGCGAACTGGCGGTTCGTACGATGGCGGTGGCGAAGAGTGTCAGCCGCAGGCCCCGGCCGGCTGACCGGCAACCCCCACACTGCGGTGGGGTGCCCCGGGGATAAGCCGGGCGGCGTGGTGGCACGTCGCAAGCGCAGGTGGCGCCCGGTCGGGCGGGGGACGGAGAAGGTCGTGGTGCACGAGGTGGGTCGGCTGCGGGCGTTGGACCTGCGGCTGGTCGCCAGGCTCGACATCGACCTGCTGCGGCGCGCCAGTTCGCTCTGTCGCTGAGGTCCGAGGCCCGCCAGCGCCGGTACGGCGCGGGCCAAGCTCCCCTCCGGCCCCTCGCCCGCGCCCGTGCGCTCCGGCAGGGGGCCGACGTCGGCCCACCCCTCAGCGCCCCGCCCCAGGAGTACGGATGTCCATCGCCCCCGTGCGCGCCCCGCACGCCGTTCACAGACCGCTGCCCACCGGGCGGGAGGCCGCCCACCACCGGCTCTGCCAGGCCCTGGACGCCGCCGAGGCGGGCTCCGGCACCGTGCTCGCGCTGCACGGGTCGGTGGGCAGCGGGCGCAGCGACCTGCTGCTGCGCTTCACCGACCTGGCCGCCGAGCGCGGCGCCACCGTGCTGCTGGCCACCGGGTCGCCGCTGGAGCGCGAGTTCCCGCTCGGGCTGGCCCGCCAGCTGCTGCAGAGCGCCGCGCTCGACCCGGAGCAGGCCGCGGCGGCCGAACTCCTGCTGGCCCGCGGGATCGCCGAGAGCAGCCGCGGCAGCGGACCCGGCCGGCTCGGACAGCCCACCCTGGAGGGCCTGTTCGCGCTGGTCCGGGGTCTGGCCGAGGCCGGGCCGGTGCTGGTCGCGGTCGACGACCGGCAGGACGCCGACCCCGAGTCGCTCGAATTCCTGCTCTACCTGGTCCGCCGCACCCGCGGCATCGGCGTGCTCACCGTGCTCAGCTCGCGCGAGACCATGACACCGCCGAACCCGTTCTTCGAGGTCGAGCTGGCCCGCCAGCCGCACCACCGCCAGCTGCGGCTGGACGTGCTCTCCACCGCCGTGGTGGCCGAACTGCTCCGGGAGCGGTTCGGCGCGGCGGCCGCGGCCCGGTCGGCGGTGGCGGCGCACGCGCTGACCGGCGGCAACGCCCTGCTGGTGCACGCGCTGCTGGACC
>NZ_JBHYKG010000361.1:0-7971 GCF_042741245.1 Kitasatospora sp. NPDC058965 | reverse complement strand
CCCCGCTTCGGCGGGGCGGCGCCGGGCCGTCGGCGTCCGGGGGGCGTCTACCCTGGGGCGCATGATCGAGGCACGGCATCTGCGGGTCCTGCGGGCGGTGGCGCGCACCGGTTCGTTCTCGGCCGCCGCGCGCGAGCTGGGCTGCACCCAGCCGGCGGTGAGCCAGCAGATGAAGGCGCTGGAGAAGGCGATCGAGCTGCCGCTGGTGGTCCGGTCGGGGCGCGGGGTGCAGCTGAGCGAGGCGGGCGAGGTGCTGCTCAAGCACGCCTCGGGGATCCTGGCCGGGCTGAGCGCCGCCGAGCAGGAGGTGGCGGCGATCGCCGGGCTGCGCGCGGGGCGGGTGCGGCTGGTCTCGTTCCCGACCGCGAGTTCCACCCTGGTGCCGCCCGCCGTCGCCCAGCTGCGGGGCGCCCATCCGGGGGTCCGCGTGTCGCTGGTGGAGGCCGAGCCGCCGGAGTCGCTGGCGATGCTGCGCGGCGGCGAGTGCGAGATCGCGCTGGCCTTCCGCTACCCGGACCAGACGCCCCATCAGCCGCCGGGGCACGGCGTCGGCCGGGCGGCCCGGGCCCAGGCGGTGCTGGCCGCGGCCGAGACGGCGGCCGCCGCCGACTGGTCCGACCTGGTGGTCCGGCCGCTGCTCGACGACCCGCTGGTGGGCCTGCTGCCGTCCGGGCACCCGCTGGCCGACCGGGACGAGGAGCACCCGGTCCGGCTCGCCGAGCTGGCGGGCGAGCAGTGGATCGCGGGCTGCCCGCAGTGCCGCGGGCACCTGGTGGAGCTCTGCGCGGGCGCCGGCTTCGAGCCGCGGATCGACTTCGCCACCGACGACTACCCGGCGGTGGTCGGCCTGGTGGCGGCCGGGCTCGGGGTGGCGGTGCTGCCGGGGCTGGCGCTGGCGGCGGTGCGCCGGGACGCGGTGGCGGCGGTGCCGGTGCACGCCGCGGGCGGCGGGCCGGCCCGCCGCGAGGTGGTCGCGCTGACCCTGCCGGACCTGGCCGAGGTGCCGGCGGTGGCGCTCATGCTCGACCGGCTCGCCTCGGTCGCGGCGGCCGGTCGCTGAGTCTGCGGCGGACGGGGGAGCGGCGGGCGGGCCGCCGGGTGCAGGAACGTTTCGCCACCTACTGACGGACGGTCAGCGGCACCTCGACCATCCGGTTGCGGGCCCGGCCCTGCAGTTCCTCGCGCTCGTCCTCGGTCAGCCCGCCCCAGACGCCGTACGGTTCGCGCACCGCGAGTGCGTGGGCCGCGCACTGGGTGCGTACCGGGCAGCGCATGCAGACCTCCTTGGCGCTCTGCTCGCGGGAGCTGCGCGCCGCGCCGCGCTCGCCCTCGGGATGGAAGAAGAGCGAACTGTCCACACCGCGGCAGGCTGCTGAGAGCTGCCAGTCCCACAGGTCCGCGTTGGGACCGGGGAGTCGGGAGAAATCGGCCATGGTTCATTCCCTTCGATGAGGCTTCCGTACGGCGAGGCATCGAGGCGCCGGGAAGGACACCTGGAAATATGACTTACGGCGACCTACGGGACAAGTCACCCACAGACTCACACAACAGTCAATGATCGTACAAAAGCTATAAAAACGGACGAAGTGGGCATGAAAGCGGTCATCCGGGCTGTGGCAATCGGGTGGCCCGGTGTGTCGGACCGCCGGCGGCGCGCCGGTGGATCGGCCGTGCTCCGGCGCGCGAGGGGTGCGTCCCACGCGCCTGACGAGCACAAAAGAGCGGGGTTCACCCCGCGGTGCGGCTGATCAGTGATGGGTCGGCCACGTACAGTGGTGGAGATGGCCCTGAAGGCCGTAACTCATTCGAGTGACGGTCGTTGGAAGTGCGGAGAGAGTTCGTACCAGCCAGGAGGCTCAACGTGACGCGGATCAGCTGCGGAGGACGGTCATGACTTCCGTTCTCGTTTGCGACGATTCACCGCTCGCCCGGGAGGCGCTGCGCCGTGCGGTGGCGACCGTGCCGGGTGTCGACCGGGTGACGACGGCGACCAACGGCGAGGAGGTCCTGCGCCGCTGGGTGGCCGACCGCTCCGACCTCGTCCTGATGGACGTCCGGATGCCCGGTCTCGGCGGGGTCGAGACGGTCCGCCGACTGCTGTCCGCCGACCCCGGGGCCCGGATCATCATGCTCACCGTGGCCGAGGACCTGGACGGCGTGGCCCTCGCGGTGGCCGCCGGTGCCCGCGGCTACCTGCACAAGGACGCCTCCCGGGCCGAGCTGCGCGCCACCGTGACCCAGGCGCTGGCCGACCCGACCTGGCGGCTGGCGCCGCGCCGGCTGCGCAGCCCGGACATGGGCGCCGCGCCGACCCTGACGGCCCGTGAGATCCAGGTGCTGGAGGGGATGAGCCACGGCCGCAGCAACGCGGAGATCGGCCGCGAGCTCTTCCTGTCCGAGGACACCGTGAAGACGCACGCCCGGCGGCTGTTCAAGAAGCTCGGCGCCTCCGACCGGGCCCACGCGGTGGCCCTCGGCTTCCGCTGGGGCCTGGTCCGCTGAGCGGCACCGCGCGCCGCCCGCGCCCCTGTCGGCCCCGGCCGGCGGGCGCGCGCAGCGAGCGGGGGAGCCGCCCGCGAGCCGGGTCCGGAGCGCCGATCGACCATGACACCGGGTTTTCGACGGCCGTGGCATAGGCCCTTCGGCGGTGGAGGCTGCACCATGGAGGGGTGGAGCGCGATGGCGGCGGGAGCGGGGGTGGGTCGGTGGCGACGGATAACGGTCCGGTGCACAACTCCGGACGCGGTGCGGCGTTTCCCGGTTCGACCAGGCACCATGGACCGATGCGTGAGGACGAGCCCGGCGACAGCGGCGCGAGCCGGCCGCCAGTGAGCGAGCCGTCGCCGTCCGAGGAGCGGCCCACCGGCCGCGGCCGTCGGACGGCGAGCGGTGCTGTACCCGGCACCTCGCCGCTGGTCGCGGAGCTGGTGGCGGCCGCGGTCCGGGGGGAGGGCCCGGCCACTGACGCACTGTTGGCCTACGTCCACCCGCTGGTGCTGCGGTACTGCCGCGGTCGGCTGGTGCGGCTGCCGGGCGGCGCCCGGCACCACGTGGACGACGTGGCGCAGGAGGTGTGCGTCGCGGTGCTCTGCGCCCTGCCGCGCTACCGGGACGAGGGGCGCCCGTTCGAGGCCTTCGTCTACTCGATCGCCGCGCACAAGATCGCCGACCTGCAGCGGGCCGCGATGCGCGGGCCCGGCTCCACGGTGATCCCGCCGGACGACCTGCCCGAGGTGGTGGACGAGGCGCTCGGCCCGGAGGAGCGGGCGCTGCTCAGCAGCGACGCGGCCTGGATGCGCGAGCTGCTCTCGAACCTGCCGGCCCGTCAGCGCGAGCTGGTGCTGCTGCGGATCGCGGCCGGGCTGTCGGCCGAGGAGACCGGCGAGATGCTCGGCATGTCCCCCGGCGCGGTCCGGGTGGCCCAGCACCGGGCGCTGAGCCGGCTCCGGGCGCTGGCCGAGGAGTCGGCCTAGCCGCGGTTGGTATGTGTACTGGCTCACCCTTGTCAAGGGGGCGCGACGTGTTTACTCGCGAAGCCAGTACGATGGGGTATCGGCGCCTGGACAGGTCGCCAAAGAATGACCGGGGCGAGCGGCGTTACCTCGTATGTTCGTCCAGGAGACCTGGCCTGTGCCGGTGGACGCGCCCGCCGACCCTCAACCGGGCGCGGTACCGAACGACACGGCCGGCCACGGGAAGGTAGCCCCCCACCATGTCTCTTAACGCCGCAGGCGTACCCGAGAAGTTCGCCATGCTCGGACTCACGTACGACGACGTCCTGCTGCTGCCCGGGGAATCGCACGTGCTGCCGAACCACGTGGACACCTCGTCCCGGGTCTCGCGCCACGTGCGGGTCAACATCCCGCTGCTGTCCGCCGCGATGGACAAGGTCACCGAGTCCCGGATGGCCATCGCGATGGCCCGTCAGGGCGGCGTCGGCGTGCTGCACCGCAACCTGTCGATCGAGGACCAGGCGAACCAGGTGGACCTGGTGAAGCGCTCCGAGTCCGGCATGGTGACCGACCCGATCACGGTCGGTCCGGACGCCACGCTGGCCGAGGCCGACGCGCTGTGCGCCAAGTTCCGGATCAGCGGCGTGCCGGTGGCCGACCCCGAGGGCAAGCTGCTGGGCATCGTCACCAACCGCGACATGGCCTTCGAGTCCAACCGCTCGATCCTGGTCCGCGAGATCATGACCCCGATGCCGCTGATCACCGGCACGGTGGGCATCTCCGGCGAGGACGCGATCGGGCTGCTGCGCCGCCACAAGATCGAGAAGCTCCCGCTGGTCGACGCCGAGGGCCGGATCAAGGGCCTGATCACGGTCAAGGACTTCGTCAAGGCCGAGAAGTACCCGAACGCCGCCAAGGACGCCGAGGGCCGGCTGCTGGTCGGTGCCGCGGTCGGCGCCAGCGCCGAGGCCTTCGACCGGGCCCAGGCCCTGGTCGAGGCGGGCGTGGACTTCCTGGTGGTGGACACCTCGCACGGCCACAGCCACAACGCGCTGGACTGGATCGCCAAGATCAAGTCGGCGGTGCAGGTGGACGTGGTCGGCGGCAACGTGGCCACCCGGGACGGCGCCCAGGCGCTGATCGACGCCGGGGTGGACGGGGTCAAGGTCGGCGTCGGCCCGGGCTCGATCTGCACCACCCGCGTGGTGGCCGGCATCGGCGTGCCGCAGGTGACCGCGATCTACGAGGCCGCGCTGGCCTGCCGGGCGGCCGGCGTGCCGGTCATCGGCGACGGCGGCCTGCAGTACTCCGGCGACATCGGCAAGGCGCTGGCCGCCGGTGCCGACACCGTGATGCTCGGCTCGCTGCTGGCCGGCTGCGAGGAGTCGCCCGGCGAGCTGCAGTTCATCAACGGCAAGCAGTTCAAGTCCTACCGCGGCATGGGCTCGCTGGGCGCGATGCAGTCGCGCGGCCAGGGCCGCTCCTACTCCAAGGACCGCTACTTCCAGGCGGAGGTGGCCTCGGACGACAAGCTGGTGCCGGAGGGCATCGAGGGCCAGGTGCCGTTCCGCGGCCCGCTGTCCGCGGTGCTGCACCAGCTGGTCGGCGGCCTGCGCCAGACCATGGGCTACGTGGGCGCGGCCACCATCGCGGAGATGGAGAGCAAGGGCCGGTTCGTCCGGATCACCTCGGCGGGTCTCAAGGAGAGCCACCCGCACGACATCCAGATGACCGTCGAGGCGCCGAACTACACCAGCCGCTAGCCGACGCGGCACCGAAGGCCCGCCACCGCCCCGGTGGCGGGCCTTCGCGCGTCCGTCCGGGATACTGGGGGCGTTGTTGAGCAGCAAGCAGAGAGGCTCGAAGTGACTGAGATCGAGATCGGGCGAGGCAAGCGCGGGCGCCGGGCGTACTCCTTCGACGACATCGCCGTCGTACCCAGCCGCCGGACGCGGGACCCGAAGGAGGTCTCGATCGCCTGGCAGATCGACGCCTACCGCTTCGAGCTGCCGTTCCTGGCGGCCCCGATGGACAGCGTGGTCTCGCCCGCGCAGGCCATCGCGATCGGCAAGCTGGGCGGCCTGGGCGTGCTCAACCTCGAAGGCCTGTGGACCCGGTACGAGGACCCGCAGCCGCTGCTGGACGAGATCGCCGCCATCGCCGACGAGGCGTCCGCCACCCGCCGGCTGCAGGAGATCTACGCCGCCCCGATCCAGGCCGAGCTGATCGGCAGGCGGATCAAGGAGGTGCGCGAGTCCGGCGTGGTGACCGCCGCCGCGCTCTCCCCGCAGCGCACCGCCGAGTTCTCCAAGGCGGTCGTCGACGCCGGCGTCGACGTCTTCGTGATCCGCGGCACCACGGTCTCCGCCGAGCACGTCTCCGGCGCCGCCGAGCCGCTCAACCTCAAGCAGTTCATCTACGAGCTCGACGTGCCGGTGATCGTCGGCGGCTGCGCCACCTACACCGCCGCGCTGCACCTGATGCGCACCGGTGCGGCCGGCGTGCTGGTCGGCTTCGGCGGCGGCGCCGCGCACACCACCCGCAACGTGCTGGGCATCCAGGTCCCGATGGCCACCGCGGTGGCCGACGTGGCCGCCGCCCGCCGGGACTACATGGACGAGTCCGGCGGCCGCTACGTGCACGTGATCGCCGACGGCGGCGTGGGCTACAGCGGCGACATCGCCAAGGCGGTGGCCTGCGGCGCCGACGCGGTGATGATCGGTGCCGCGCTGGCCCGGGCCACCGACGCGCCGGGCCGGGGCTTCCACTGGGGCATGGAGGCGGTGCACGAGGAGCTGCCGCGCGGCAAGCGGGTCAACCTGGGCACCGTGGGCAGCACCGAGGAGATCCTGGCCGGTCCGTCGCACACGCCGGACGGCACGATGAACCTGTTCGGCGCGCTGCGCCGGGCGATGGCCACCACCGGCTACTCCGAGCTCAAGGAGTTCCAGCGGGTCGAGGTGACGGTCAGCCACCGCTGACCTGGATCGTTCGTGCAGCGGCCGTCCGTACCGGACGGCCGCTGCGCTGCTTTTTCCGGGGTCGAGTGAACAGCGGCCCCGGGCACAGGGGATGATGGAGGCTTGACCGTCCTCGCGTTCGCGCCGCGGGTCGACGGTCCGTCACCTGACTCGGCAGCAGCAAATGGGGGAACGCCCGAATGACCCAGCCGCAGGGCAACTCCGGACGCGTGCTGGCCGACCGCTACCGGCTCGAATCGGTCCTCGGCAGCGGCGGTATGGGGACCGTCTGGAAGGCCGAGGACGAGATGCTCGGCCGGATCGTCGCGGTCAAGGAACTGCGGATGCACGGCGGGGTGGACGAGGACGAGCGGCACCGGCTGATCGTCCGCACCCTGCGCGAGGCCAAGGCCACCGCCCGGATCCGGCACACCGCCGCCGTCACCGTCTTCGACGTGGTCGAGGAGGACGACCGGCCGTGGATCGTGATGGAGCTGGTGGACGGGCGCTCGCTGGCCGAGGTGGTCAAGGAGGACGGCCCGGTGACCCCGGTGCGGGCCGCCGAGATCGGCCTGGAGCTGCTCGGCGTGCTCGGTGCCGCGCACGCCCAGGGGATCCTGCACCGCGACGTGAAGCCGTCCAACGTGCTGATCGGCGAGGACGGACGGGTGGTGCTCACCGACTTCGGCATCGCCAGCGTGGAGGGGGACACCTCGGTCACCTCCACCGGGATGCTGGTCGGCGCGCCCTCGTACATATCCCCGGAGCGGGCCCGCGGGCAGAAGCCCGGCCCGCCGGCCGACCTGTGGTCGCTGGGCGGCACGCTGTACGCCGCGCTGGAGGGCAAGCCGCCCTACGACCGGGGCTCGGCGCTGGCCACCCTCACCGCCGTGATGACCGAGGAGCTGCCGCCGCCGGCGTCCGCCGGTCCGCTGCTGCCGGTGATCCAGGGGCTGCTGGAGAAGGACCCGGCCAAGCGGCTGGACGCCTCGCAGACCCGGTCGATGCTCAAGCGGGTGGTGGCGGACGCCACCGCGCGCGCCGAGTCGACCACCCAGGCGAAGGTGCCGGCACCGGTCGAGCCGGGGCCCCCGAAGACCGGGGCGCCCGCGAAGACCTCGGTGCTGGCGAAGGCCCAGGCGCTGTCGAAGGCCCCGGCGGGCAAGGGCGGCAAGCAGCGGCCCGGCGTGCCCGGGCTGAGCACCGTGCGGGTCGGGGCGGCCGCCGCCGCGCCGGCCGCCGAGGCGCAGCCGGCCGTGCCGCCGACCACGCCGCCGGCCGCGGCAGGAGCGGTCGAGCAGGAGACCAGCTGGACCAGCAGCGCCACGCTGGGCGCCGCACGGCGGTGGCCGCGGCGGCGGTTGCTGCTGGTGGCGCTGGCGCTGGTGTTGGCGGTGCTGCTGGTGTTCGGCGCGGTCTGGCTGGCGCAGGGAGGCGGCGGGAAGGGCTCGACGGGCTCGGCCGGCGCGGCCGCCTCCACCGCGGCGACCACCGCGGGGGCGCCGTTGCCGCCGGCCGCCGCCCCCTCGGCCGGCGCCGCGTCGGCCACGGCCCCGTCC
>NZ_JBHYKG010000360.1:0-8008 GCF_042741245.1 Kitasatospora sp. NPDC058965 | reverse complement strand
GCCCGCAGCAACTGGTGGCCGAGCTCGACCAGGGCGCGGCCGGCGGCGTACTCGTCGCCGATCTCCGGCACGGGCGGCCGGAGGGGCCGACGTGGCCGCCGGACTTCGGGTCGGGCCGGGCGGCGAAAGCCGGTGACGCGGCGTCAGGTCTGCTCGATCACGGCGTCGGCCGCCAGCCGCGGCGTCGGGGCCCCTTCCGGGCCGTAACCGAGGCGGAGCAGCAACTGCACGTACCCCGGACGCCCGTGCGGGTCGCGGGCCTCGCGGCGCAGCTGCGGCCACTCCATCGCCTGGTCCAGCAGCGAAGCCCGGACTTCGTGGACGGTCGCCGCGAGGAGGACGTGCTCCAGGGCGAGGCCGGCCCGCAGCCAGTCGGCGGGGCCGTCGCCGTCCGTGGTGAGCACGCCGATCCGCGGCTCGGCCTCGAACCGGGCCGGCGGCCGGTGTTCGGCCGGCCTCAGCGCCGTGAAGTCCCGCATCGGCAGCCGCCCCGCCGAGTCCTGCGGACCCAGGGCCGCGGCCGGGATGCCGTAGGGCGGCTCCTGACCGGTGCGGATCCAGCTGCGGCTCTCCGCCCGCTGCGCCGGGTCGTTGGTGTTGCGGCCCTCCGCCTCCGCGGTGAGCCGCAGCAGCCGCGCGGTCTCCGCCCGGTCCGGCAGCAGCAGCGCGACCTCCTCGGACCGGGCGGCGTCCACCAGTTCGGCGAGGACCGCCGGTGGCACCGGCTCCCCGGTGAACGGCATGCGGAGGGAGTGCCGGTGCCAGATCGCCTCGTAGAGCCGCTCGGTACCGGGGACCGGCGCGGCGGCCGGGACGTCCAGCTCGACGGCGGCCAGCAGGTCCGGTTCGGACGGGTCCGGCAGCAGGCGCACCTCGGGGGCCCAGCCGAGGTGGCGCGCGGCGACCCGCAGGTTGAGCACGGCGGCGCCGACGGACAGGTGCAGCGCGCGGCCCTTCGGGTCGGTCACCGGGACGGCCCGGCCGCGGTCGGCCCGGACCTCCAGCGTGGAGGTGTCCTGCTGCAGCCGGAAGCGCCACGGCTGGCTGTTGTGGATCGAGGGTGCCGCGACCGCAGCGGCGACCAGCTTCTCCAGTGCGGTGGCGTCGAGGGTGATGGTGGTCATGACCGCCTCCAGGAGTGCGGTGTCAGCCGGCGGCGGGGGGAGCGCCGCTCCCGCGCAGGGTGGCCAGCCGGCTGCGGTACTCGTCGGGTTCGATCTCGCCGCGGGCGAGGCGCTCGGCGAGCAGGTCCTCCGGGGTGGGCCCGTGCCCGGGCTCGCCCGGCCGGCCCGGGTGACCCGCCTGGGCCGTGTGCCCCGCCTGGGCCGGCCGGCCCAGGTAGCGGACCAGCGCGACCGCGCCGACCACCAGCAGCACGAGGAACAGCAGCATGGCCAGGGCCATGAAACCGGTCCCCCAGCCGTTCATGCCGTGATCGTCCCAGTACATCATCATGGCCTCCTCGGCCGTGGCGGGGTCCGACACCTCCACCGTGCGGTCGGCCGCGGGGGCAGCGCTTGGGCCGTTCGGCCCCTTCCCCGGGCCCGTCCGGGCACGGGTGCGTCAGTGCGGGTGGTGCTGCTCGTCGTCCGCGTGCGCGGCGATCACCGCCGCCTGGAGCCGGCGCTCGACCCCGAGCTTGGCCAGCAGCCGCGACACGTGGTTCTTCACCGTCTTCTCCGCCAGGTAGAGCCGCTCCCCGATCTGGCGGTTCGTCAACCCCTCCCCGACCAGGGCCAGGATCTCCCGCTCACGCGGGGTCAGCGCCGCCAGCGCCGCGTCCGCCCCGCCCTCCTCGTGGTGGCGCAGGCTCTCCATCAGCTTGTGCGTGGTGGCCGGGTCCAGCATCGACTGGCCGGCCGCCACGGTGCGCACCGCGCCGACCAGGTCGGCGCCCTTCACCTGCTTCAGCACGTAGCCGGCCGCCCCCGCCATGATCGCGTCCAACAGCGCGTCGTCGTCGTCGAACGAGGTCAGCATCAGGCAGACCAGCCCGGGCATCCGGTCCCGCAGCTCCCGGCAGACGGTCACGCCGTCGCCGTCGGGCAGCCGCACGTCCAGCACTGCGACGTCCGGGCGCAGCGCCGGGACCCGCGCCAGCGCCTGCGCACAAGTCCCCGCCTCGCCCACCACCTCCAGGTCCGGCTCGGCCTCCAGCAGGTCGCGCACACCCCGCCGGACCACCTCGTGGTCGTCCAGCAGGAACACCCGAACCGGCCGGGACGTGTCCATGGCGTGCCCTCCCTGGGCTGCGCGGGCGCCGACACCACCGATTCTCCGTGCCGGCGCGCACCCCGGCGAGCCGTCACGCCGCGGTGGTCACCCGCAGCTCCAGGTCCGCCACGCCGGGCACGGACCTGATCAGCGTCTCCAGGACCCGGGGCGTGACGGCGTCCGGCAGGTCGCCGGACAGGGTGATCCGCCCCTGCTCCGCGCGGAGGTCGGTGCCCAGCACGGCGGCCGGCCCCAGCGTGGCGGCCAGCTCGAACCGGACCCGGTCGACGAGTTCGCGGTCGTCGCCGAGGTACACCTTGAGCAGGTCGCCGCGGCTGACGATGCCGAGCAGGTAGTCCTCCGGGTCCACCACCGGCAACCGCCGGTAGTGGCCGCGGGCCATCGCCCGGGCCGCTTCGTTCAGTCGGCTGCCGGGGTGCACGGTCACGGCCGGGGCGGACATCATCCGGCCGGCCGTCAGTGCCTGGGCGCGCTCGCCGTCCGTCTCCCGGGCGGCGAGCAGGTCGGCCTCGGAGACGACTCCGACCACCCGGCCGTCGCCGGTCAGCACCGGAACCGCGCTCACCCGCCAGCGCTGCAGCGTGTCGGCGACCTCGCGGAAATCCGCGTCGCGGCCGACCGCCACCACCGCACGGGTCATCACATCCTCGACCGTGGTCGGTGTGCCGATCATGACGGCCTCCTAGGACGTCGCGCGGTAGGCGCGGGGGTGTTCCCTGGCGGGGTCGGTGTCGTCCTCGGTCCAGTCGAGCGTCTGGTGGACGGCGACCACGCCGTCGACACCGCGGCAGAGCCGCTCGGTGACCGGGATCTGGCTGCGCCGGGGCAACCGACCGGTCAGGGTGACGACGCCTTCGTGGACCGCGACCTCCACGTCCTCCTCGCCCAGCCACAGGGTGCGGCCGAGCACGTCGTAGACGATCTCCTCGCGGATGGCGGCGTCGTGGCGCAGGAAGACCTGCAGCAGGTCGCGGCGGCTGACGATGCCGACCACGCGACCCACCTCGTCCACCACCGGCAGCCGCTTGACCCGGTGCTTGTCCATGGCCCGGGCGGCCTCGGCGACCGACCACCCGGGCCGGGCGGTGACGGCAGGGCTGGTCATCAGGCCGCCGGCGGTCTCGGCCTCCGCGCGGGCCCGGTCCTTCGCCTCCAGCCAGCGGCCCGGGAACCGGCCCTCCGGATCGGGCAGCACGGCCTCCTTGCGGATCAGGTCCGCCTCGGAGACCAGGCCGAGCGGTCGACCGTGGTCGTCGACCACCGGGATCGCGGTGATGTCGTTGCGGTGGAACAGCGCCGCGATCTCCTTGAACGGAGTCTCGGCGGTGGCGGTGACGACCTCGCGGGTCATCACCTCGGCCACGGTGCGGTGCTGCATCGTCCTCACTCCTCCGGCAGCGGGCCCCGACTCCTCCTGTGGTGGGCCCCGACTCCACCGTCCGCCCGTCGACCGCCCGTGGACAGGGCCGGACGGTCCTGTCGGGTGGGCCGCTCCGGCCCAGGACAGCCGCCCCGTCCGGCGCGACGATGGAGTGACCCGACCCCGCACCCGGAGGCGGCCATGACGACGGACACCGGCGAGCCCCGACCGCGGCCCAGGCCGGGCCTGCTGACCTTCCTGGGCGGCGTGGGCACCGTCACCGGCAGCAAGTTCCTGGTCGAGACCGACCACGCCCGCCTGATGATCGACTGCGGCCTGTTCCAGGGCCTGGCCGAACTGCGCCGCCGCAACCGGCGCCCGCTGCCGCTCGACCCGGCCGACGTGCGGGCCGTGGTGCTCACCCATGCCCACTTGGACCACTGCGGCTACCTGCCCCGCCTGGTCCGGGACGGCTTCCGCGGCCCGGTGCTCACCACCCCCGACACGGCCAGGATCGCCGAGCTGATCCTGCGCGACAGCGCGCACCTGCTGCGCGAGGAGGCGGACCACGCCAACGAGCACGGCTGGTCCAAGCACCGCCCCGCCGAACCGCTCTACGACGACGCGGACGTCGAACGCACCCTGCGGATGTTCGACCCGGTGCCGCTGGACACCGACGTCGACGTCACCGCCGACATCGTGCTGCGGCTGCACCGGGCCGGCCACATCCTCGGCTCCGCCTGGGCCCACCTGACCCTGGAGGACGGCCGCACCCTCGCGGCCAGCGGCGACCTCGGTCGCCTGGTCCACCCGCTGCTGCTCCCGCCCGAGCCCTTCACCGGCGCCGACGTGCTGCTCATGGAGTCGACCTACGGCCACCGGCACCACGAGGAGACGGCGGCCCGCGAGTGGTTCGCCGGTGCCCTGGAACGCACCCTGGCGCGCGGCGGGACGCTGGTCATTCCCTCGTTCGCCGTCGACCGCACCGAGGTCGTGCTGCACCAGCTCGCCGAGCTGCGCAGGGCGGGCCGCCTGCCCGCGCACGTGCCCGTCTACGTGGACAGCCCGATGGCGCTGGCCACGCTGCAGATCTACCGGGAGGCCTTCGCGGCCGGCTCCGGGCAACTGCGCCCCGAGGTGCTCGCCGAGGGGGCCGGAGCCCTGGGCCCGGAACCGTTCGAACTGGTCCACTCGCTGCAGGACTCGCTCGCCCTGGACCACGCGAGCGGTCCGGCGGTCATCGTCTCCGCCTCGGGAATGGCCACCGGCGGCCGGGTCGTCCACCACCTGCGCCACCTGCTGCCCGACCCGCGCAACACCGTGGTCGTGGTCGGCTACGCCGCCGCGGGCACCCGCGCCCGGGACCTGGTGGACGGCGCGCGGGTGATGAAGATGTACGGGACGTACGTACCGGTGCGCGCCGAGGTGGTCAACGTGCCGGCCTTCTCCGCGCACGCCGACGCGGGCGAGATCATCGAGTGGCTGCGGCCGGCCCCGCCGCCGAGCGCCGTGTACCTGGTGCACGGGGAGCCCGAGGGATCCCTGGCCCTGCGCGACCGGATCGACCGCGAGCTCGGCTGGACGGCCGTGGTGCCGCAGCCGGGCGAGCGGGTGCTGGTCCGGTAGGGAGGCCGCCGTGCCGCCGGACCCGCCCCCGGGGTACCCCGACATGCCGGACCCGTGGACCTTGCGCTTCCAGGGCTTCGACCCGGCCGAGGAGGGGCTGCGCGAGGCGCTGTGCGCGGTCGGCAACGGCTACCTGGTCAGCCGCGGCGCCGCGCCCGAGTCGGTCGCGGACGGCGTGCACTACCCGGGGACGTACCTGGCGGGCTGCTACGACCGGACCGAGTCGACGGTGGCCGGGCGGGTGGTCGACAACGAGGACCTGGTCAACGGCCCGAACTGGCTGCCGTTCACCTTCTGCGCGGGCGGCGGGACGTGGTTCACCGGTCCCCCGGCCGAGCAGACCGTGGAGCTGGACCTGCGCCGGGGCGTCCTGACCCGCACCGCCCTGGTGGTCGACGACCGGGGCCGGCGCACCCGGCTGGTCCAGCGCCGGTTCGCCAGCCAGGCGAATCCGCACCTGCTCGCGCTGGAGACCGTCCTGACGCCGGAGAACTGGGACGGGCTGCTGGAGGTGCGCTCCGGGCTGGACGGCCTGGTCAGCAACACGGGGGTGGCCCGCTACCGGGGCCTGACGGAACGTCACCTGCGCCCCGTGGGGCAGGGCGTGGACGAGGACGGGCCGGTCTGGCTGGAGACCGCGGCGATCGGCTCGCCGCTGCGGATCGCGCTCGCCGCACGGACCGGCGCCGAAGGGGCGCGGTCGGCGACCGAGTGCCGCGACGGTTGGGCGGCCCACCTGCTGGCGCTGGACGCCGAGCGCGGCCGGCCCGTCACGGTGCACAAGACGGTGGCCGTGCACACCTCGCGCGACCGGGCGGTCGAGACCCCGCTGCGCGCCTCCCGACTGCTCGCCGCCGAGGCGGCCGGCTTCGACCACCTGCTCGCCGACCATGCGCTGCGCTGGGCCGAGCTGTGGCGCCGGTGCCGGACCGAGGCCGAGTTCGACGGGGCCGGCCCGCTGCACCTGAACCTGTTCCACCTGCTGCAGACCTACACCGAGCACTCGGTGGACCTGGACGTCGGCGTGCCGGCCCGCGGGCTGCACGGCGAGGCCTACCGGGGCCACGTCTTCTGGGACGAGCTGTTCGTGCTGCGCCTGCTCAACCTCCGGTTCCCCGAGCTCGCCCGCGCCGTGCTCCGGCACCGCCACCGACGCCTCGACGCCGCCCGCCGGGAGGCCGCGCAGGTGGGCCTGCGGGGCGCGATGTACCCGTGGCAGAGCGCCGCCGACGGCCGCGAGGAGTCGCAGCAGCTGCACCTCAACCCGCTCTCCGGCCGCTGGCTGCCGGACCACAGCCACCTGCAGCGGCACGTCGGCTCGGCGGTGGCCTACAACGTCTGGCAGTACTACCAGGCCACCGGGGACGGCGACTTCCTCGCCGCGGCGGGCGCGGAGACGCTGCTGGAGATCGCCCGCTTCTGGTCGTCCGCGGCGAGCTGGAACCCGGCGCGCGAGCGCTGGTCGATCCGCGGCGTGCTCGGTCCCGACGAGTACCACGACGCCTACCCGTGGGCCGACGGGCCGGGCCTGGACGACAACGCCTACACCAACGTCCTCGCCTCCTGGGTGCTGGCCCGGGCCCAGGACGCGCTGGCGGCCCTGCCGGGCTACCGGCGCGACGAGCTGCGCGAGCGGCTGGCCCTGGACGACGGGGAGCTGGACCGCTGGCAGGAGATCGGCCGGCGCCTGTACGTCCCGTTCCACGACGGCGTGCCGAGCCAGTTCGACGGGTACGAGCGCCTGGCCGAGCTGGACTGGGCCGCGTACCGGCAGCGCTACCCCGACCTGCGCCGGCTGGACCGGATCCTGGAGGCCGAGGGCGACACGGTCAACCGGTACCGGGCCTCCAAGCAGGCCGACACGCTGATGCTCTGGTACCTGTTCTCCGCCCGCGAGGTCCGCGACCTGCTGCGCCGGCTGGGCCACCCGGTCCGCCACGAACTGCTGCGCCGCACCACCGAGTACTACCTGCGGCGCACCGTGCACGGCTCCACGCTCAGCTCCGTGGTGCACGCCTGGGTGCTCACCCGGTCCGACCGCCGCGCCTCCTGGCGGCACTTCCGCGACGCCCTGGTCGCCGATCTGGCGGACAGTCAGCACGGCACCACGGCCGAGGGGGTCCACCTGGGCGCGATGGCGGGCGCGGTCGACCTGCTGCAGCGCTGCTACACCGGCCTGGAGGTCCGCGAGGACGCACTCTGGCTGGACCCGCGGCTGCCGACCGCGCTGGACCGGCTGGAGCTGGACCTGCGCTACCGCGGCCACTGGGGCCTGACCGTGGCCGTCGACCGGCACACCGTCACGGTCGGCCTGCCGCAGGACCGGCAGGACCCGGTGCGGGTCCGCCTGCGCGGCACCGAGGCCACGGTCCGGCCCGGCGAGACGCTCCGGTTCCACCTCTGAGGGACCGGTCGGTCCCCGGAACGGGACCGTTCAGCCCTGCCCGACCGGTCCCCCCGGGTGATGCGATGGAGGCAGGGAATCGACGAGGGAGGACACGATGAGAGCCGCCGTTGGAGACCGGATCATCGTCCAGGCCACCCGTCCGGGTGCGGCGCGCCGGGACGGGGAGGTCGTCGGCCTGCACCACGAGGACGGCAGCCCGCCGTACGACGTGCGCTGGTCCGACAACGGCCGGGTGACCGAGTACTTCCCCGGACCCGACACCCGGGTGCACCACTTCCACCACGACCACGACCGGCCCGCAGCCTGAGCGCGAACCGTGCGGGTGGCCCGGGGCCGGCGGCGGGCCCCCGGCGGCCGCCCGGGCCGGCGGCCGGTCAGTC
>NZ_JBHYKG010000359.1:0-8066 GCF_042741245.1 Kitasatospora sp. NPDC058965 | reverse complement strand
CCGCCGCCCCGACCACGTACTCGGTCCGGCTCTGATCCCCCCGCGGGGGCGGGCCCCGGGGGGGGAGGGGGCGGGGGGGGGCCGGGGGCCCCCCCCGCCCCCCCGCCCCCCCGAGGGCCCCCCACCGTTTCCCCCGGTGCGGGCCCGCTCGACTGCTCGCTCCCGGCGCTACCCTGCGCAGGAGGTGGGGGAGACCAGGCTCCAGGTCTGGTTGGCGCCCCCGTTCGCCGGGAACTGCTGGACGGCGGCGCCGTCGGCGGTCGAGTTGTTGTAGAGGTCGACCACCTGCCCGTCGTAGGCGCTCCTGAGCTGGACCAGGTTGGGCCCGGCGTCGACCAGGGTCCAGCGGGAGTTGGGGTTTCCGTCGTCGTAGTACTGGATCAGCTGGGTGGCCTGATTGGTGGTCGGGCCGGGGATGTTGAGCAGCTTGCCGCTGTTGGCGTCGGCGACGGTGTAGCTGCCGCCGGGCTGGGCGGCGAGGATCCACAACTGGTCCCGCTGGCCGTTGTCCTGCCACTGCAGGATCGGCGCGCCGTCCGTGGTGGCGTCGTACTGCACGTCCATCCGGCCGCCGCTGGCGCCGTTGACCAGCTTGTACTCCGCGCCGGGGGCCGGGGCCGGCACCAGGCGCCACTGCTGGCCCGCGCCGCCGGAGGCACCGGCCTGGACGACCGTGCCGCCCGAGACGTCGATGTTCTGGCCGCTGGAGCGGGAGGTGATGGTGTAGGAGCCGCTGCCGGTCGGCGAGAGCGTCCAGTGCGAGTTGGCGCCGTGGTCGTCGTCCCACTGGACCAGCTGGGTGCCGCTGGTGGTGGACCAGCCGGGGACGTTGGCCAGGCGGCCGCTGTTGCAGTTGACCAGCCGGTAGGAGCCGTCGCCGTCGGGGACGAGCTGCCAGAGCTGGTCGTTGGCGCCGTTGGCGGGCTGCTGGACCAGGCCGGCGCCGTCGCCGGTGCCCGCGCCGGAGACGTCCAGGTACTGGCCGGTGGCCGCGTTCACCAGGTGGTAGGGCATCGCGGTGTAGCGCAGCCCGGCGGCCGGGGTCAGCCGCAGCAGGCGGCTGGCGTGCGGGTTCAGTGCCGCGCTGAAGGAGCCCGTCGCCGTGCCGAGGTCGGTGTGGGTCCAGTCGTCGTGGACCGCGGCCGAGCCGGAGAAGCCGAGGTCGGTGAACTTGGCGGTGACGGTCTGCGAGGTGGCGGCCAGGTTGAACAGCGCGACGGTGTACGAGCCGTCGGGATTGGCGGTGCTCCAGACCTGTTGCTGGGTCAGCTGGTCGACGGGGTGGGCGGGGTGGCCGGCCTGGTCGACGGCGATGACCTCGTCGTTGGTGAGCAGGGCCTTGTCGCCGGCGTCGAGGTTGGTGAGGTCGACGCCGAGCAGCAGGGGTGCGGCGTTGACGGCCCAGAGGGTCTCGGCGCTCTGCCGCTCGTCCGGGGTCAGCCCGTCGTTGGAGCCGTTGCCGACCTCCAGCGAGTCGAGGTCGTTCCAGCCGCCCGGACCGGCGTACCTGGTCCAGGCGGGGGCGTCGGCGAACCGGCGCGAGACGCTGGACCAGCTGGTCAGCGGGAAGGACGAGGCCGAGCAGTAGCACTCCACGTCGCCGTCGATCCGCCAGCCGTTCGCCCAGGCCTGCCAGGCCCAGGCATTGCCGGGGTCGAGGCTGTTGGAGAGCTCCAGGTGGATCGCCCGGCCGCTCTGGTTGAGCGCCTGCGACCAGTGCTGGATGTCGGCGGCGTCCCAGTCGCCCACGCCGTCCAGTTTCAGGTAGTCGGCTCCGTAGGAAGCCAGTTGGTCGGCCCAGGAGTTGAGGAAGGCCTGGGCGGCGGCCGGGTTCTTGGCGTAGTCGATGGCGTACATCGAGCCGTTGCCGAAGTTGTAGTTCGCCTCGTAGTGCGTGGTGTCGGAGACGATGTCCCGGGCGTGGAACGAGGTGCCCTGGATCGGCGTGTTCTGGTTGTACGCCGCCACGGGTATACCGGGGGTGAGGTACATGCCGAACTTCTCGCCCAACGCGTGGACGTAGGACGCCAGGCCGGCCATGCCGCTGGGGAACTTCGACATGTCGGTGACCCAACGGCCGTACCCGTCCACGGTGGTGCCCGGATTGAGGTACCAGAAGTCGTCGAGGTTGACGTACGAGTAGCCGTGGGCGAGCAGGCCGCTGTCGGCCATCGCCTTGGCCTCGGCCTCGACGGTGGACTGGTTCGGGCTGCCCCGCAGGAAGCTCCAGGTGCTCCAGCCCATGGGCGGGGTGAGGGCCACTCCGTTGCCTTCGGCGGCGGCGGGCGGGGCGGCGCCGAACAGGGGGAGGGCGGCTGCCGAGAGGAGGGTGGCCGCGACGGCGGCTCGTGCGGCCCGACGGCCGCGGCGGGTTGTGCGCATGGTGGTGCTCCTGGCTGAGGGCGGCAGCGATCAGGCAAAGCAAACAGAACCGATCAGAAGCGACCCAGATCAAACGCTTTGTGCAGAGGAAATGCCCGGTCTGATGCCCTGTCATGCCTTCTGTCGGCGTTGGTTTTTGCTCGATTCGGTTCGCTGTAACGGGTGGTGACGGCGCGACAGCCGGCATGCGCAGTGACGGGTTTCGATGTCGCGACCCTTGCGGTCCGGGGCGGCGGTCCCTAACTTAAGCGTCGATGAAAGCGGATTTAAGTCCGCAGTTATCACCGCGGCGCGGCGCGCGCCCGGTCCACCTCGCCCCTCGCGGAACGGACCCCCCACATGCGGATATCGCGAACCCTCGTCGGCTGCGCACTCGTCCTGGGCCTGCTGGGCGCGGCCCCCGGGACGGCGACCGCCGCCCCGGCTCCGGCCCCGGCTCCTGCATCGGCCGCGGCGGCCGGCCCGGCCGGACCGATCTGCTGGTTCGGCGCCTGCTTCGACTACGTGACGGGCCGTCAGAACACCGATGCGGCCGGCGCGAGCATCCGGATGCTGCAGTCCGCACCCGCGGTCAAGCCCGGGGACACGTCCTCGCACTCGCTCCAGGAGCTCGCGGTGCAGTCCGCCGACCAGAAGTCCACCGTCGAGATCGGCTGGACGGTGGACCTCGGGCTGAACGGGGACACCCGGCCGCACCTGTTCGTCTACCACTGGGTCGACGGCCAGGAGAGCTGCTACAACGGCTGCGGCTTCGTCCAGGTGTCCCGCACGGTGCGGCCCGGGACGGCGCTGGCGCGCGGCGAGGCCGGCAGCTTCGCCATCGACAACCTCGGCGGCGACTGGTGGGTCTTCTACGACGGCACGGCCGTCGGCTACTTCCCCGGCTCGCTGTGGAACGGCGGCTACACCCGGGCGCAGATGATCAGCGCCTTCGGCGAGGTGGCCCACGCGGACGGCAGCACCTGCGAGGGCATGGGCGACGGCCGGTTCGGCACGGCACCCGGCGCCGGCTGGATCAGCGGCTTCCGGCTGTTCGACTCCGCGGACGCGCCGCAGCTGACCGTCACCGCCACCAGCCCCGCCCTCTACGACGCCGGTGCGGTGACGGCGACCTCCTTCCACCTCGGCGGGCCGGGCAGCGGCCCCGGCTTACCGGGCGCCCGGCTCAGAGGCGGGGCCCGGTGGTGACGTCGACGTGGCCGGGCACCGCGTCGTGGCGGTCGCCGACGGTCGGCGTACCGGACGGCTCGACCATCAGGATCGCCGCCCCCTCGGGCGCGTACGGCCGGTGCTCGACGCCCCGCGGGACGGTGAACACCGCCCCCTTGGTCAGCCGGACGGTGCGCTCCCCGGCGGGCTCGCGCAGCGCGATCCGCAACTCCCCGTCGAGCACCAGGAAGAACTCGTCGGTGTGGTCGTGGGCGTGCCACACGTGCTCGCCCGCGACCTTGGCGATCCGCACGTCGTAGGCGTTGACCCGGGCGACGATGCGCGGGCTCCACAGGGTGTCGAAGGTGGCCAGGGCCTCGGTGAGGACGATCGGTTCGGTGGTCATGGCGTGATGGTGCCAACTGGTCCGCGGTCGGCGGGAGTGCTAGGAATCGCACATGCCGCAAGGATCCTCGCACTCCCCGCACCGGGTCGTCGTGATCGTGGACGAGAACTCCAACCCCTTCGAACTAGGCTGCGCGACCGAGGTGTTCGGCCTGCGCCGGCCCGAGGTGGGGCGCGACCTCTACACCTTCCGGCTCTGCTCGCCGGAGCCGAGCACACTGATGCGGGACGGCTTCTTCACCCTCACCGGGGTCGCCGACCTGGCGGCGGCCGACGAGGCGGACACCCTGATCGTCCCCAACCGGCCCGACACGGCGGTGCCCCGGCGGCCGGCCGTGCTGGCCGCGGTGCGCCGCGCGCACGCGCGCGGGGCGCGGCTGGTCGGGTTCTGCAGCGGCGCCTTCACCCTCGCCGAGGCCGGGGTGCTGGACGGGCGCCGGGCCACCGCGCACTGGCAGTGGGCCGACTCCTTCCGGGCCCGGTTCCAGGCGGTCCGGCTGGAGGAGGACGTCCTCTTCGTCGACGACGGCGACATCCTCACCGCCGCCGGGAGTGCGGCCGCCCTCGACCTGGGGCTGCACATCGTCCGCCGGGACCACGGGGCGGAGATCGCCAACACGGTCAGCCGGCGGCTGGTCTTCGCGGCGCACCGGGACGGCGGGCAGCGGCAGTTCATCGAGCGACCGGTGCCCGCGGTGCGCGACGAGTCGCTGGGCCCGGTGCTGGCCTGGGTGCAGCAGCGGCTGGAGCAGCCGCTGACCGTCGCCGACCTCGCGGCCCGGGCGGCCGTCAGCCCGGCCACGCTGCACCGGCGGTTCCGGGCCCAGTTGGGCACCACGCCGCTGGCCTGGCTCACCCGGGAGCGGGTGGCGCTGGCCTGCCGGCTGATCGAGCGGGGCGAGGCGCGGCTGGAGGTGGTGGCCCGTAGCAGCGGCCTGGGCACGGCGGCCCACCTGCGGTCGTTGATGCGCCGCGAGACGGGGCTCGCACCGTCGGCGTACCGGCGCAGGTTCGGACCCGGGCGGTGACGGCCGATCAGGAGGTGGCGAAGAATGCAGCGGTGACGTGACGTCACAATGTCCTCCGGCCGCGGGCACGGTGCGTGCGACTGTTAGGGTCTCCGGGACGGTGAGCATGTGCATGACCGGAACCGAGGGTGTGAGTGCGACGGACGTGATACCCGGGGACCTCCCCACCATCCTGCTCCATGACGCCGTGCTCCAGGAGTTCCTGGCCGCGGCGGTGCCCGAGTACCGGCTGATCACCCCCGAGGCCCAGCTGCCGTGCTTCGCGCTGCTACTGGGCACGGTCGCCGACTCGACCCTGAACGTCGAGCACCTCGCCTTCGGCCGCAACGCCAAGACCACCGACCCGGCCGCCCGGCGGGAGTTCACCGAGACCATCGTGCCGCGCTTCGGGCCCGAGTACGGGAACGAGCTGCGCGGCTGGTGGTTCGATTCGGCCGACCTGCTGCGGATCTCCTACCAGGCCGAGGCGGCGGGCCTGGACATCCTCGGCTCGATCCACATGCACCCCGACTGGCACCGGATCTGCCCCGAGCTCGCGGGCGGACGGGCACTGAGCGAGCACCCCACCCCCATGGACCGGCACGCCTTCGGGAGCGCGGGCTGGCCCGTCAACCTGATCTGCTACCTGGAGACCCGGGGCGGGGCCGTGTACCACGCCCTGGGCGCGTGGGCGCTGCCCGAGGGGCCGGACGGTCCGCTGGTCCAAGTCCCGCTGCGGGTGCGGACCGCCGTGCCGGCGGGGGGCGGTGCGCGATGAGCGGGGTCGAGGAGGACCGGGTCCGCGAGCTGTGGGCGGTCATGGCGCGCGGCTGGGCGGCCGGCGACGCCGAGGCCTTCGCCGCGGTGTTCGCCGAGGACTGCGACTTCACCACGGTGCGCGGGGAGAAGCCCGGCGGGCGGGCCGGGGTCGCCGCCCGCCACGACCAGCTCTTCCGCACCGCCTTCCGCGGCACCACGCTGCGGTCGCGGATCGACGCGGTCCGCCCGCTGCGGTCCGGTCTCGCCACGGTGGACGTGGCCGCGGAGGTGCTGGCGGCCGACGGGCAGCGCCTGCTCGCCACCCACGCGTTGGCGGTGGTCGCGCGGGACGCGGCCGGGGCCTGGCGGATCGTCGCCTTCCACAACATGGTCCCGGTCGGGTGAACGGCGCGGGGCCGGGCCGACCGGTCCAACCCGGTCAGCAGCGCGGGAGGCGGTACTTGCCGCTCGCCCAGGTCTGGAAGTGCGGTGCGTGGGCGATGAGTTCCTGGTAGGCGCGGGCCGCGGCACCGAACAGGGTGTCGGCGGTGGCCGCCGGCACCCGCTCCGGGCTCCACACCAGCACGTACCTGGTCCACAGCGGCGTGCCGGTCAGCGGCTTCACCGAGACCCCCGCGATCGGCCGGATGGTGGCCTGCACCACCGAGACGCCCACCCCGGCCGCGATCATCGTCTGCAACTGGTGCTGGTCACCGAGGAATTCGTGCACGGCCGCCGGCGCGAAGCCGCGCGCCCGGCAGGCGGAGTAGAAGACACCGGGCCAGCCCGCGCCGTCGTCCGGGGTGAGGAACCAGGGGCTGTCGGCCAGGTCGGCCAGGTCCACCTCCTGCTGCCGACTGGCCGGGTGCTCGCGGCTGAGCGCCACGAAGGCGGGCTCGGTGACGATGCCGCGGTGCGCCAGGGCCGGCGAGTGGTGCAGCTCCATGCCGGGGTAGTCGACGGCCAGGCCCGCGTCCGCCTCGCCCCGCTCGATCAGCTCGACGATCTCGACCGTCGCGTAGACGCTGCTGACCAGCGGCGCCAGCTGCGGCAGGGCGGTGCGGGCGTGGCCGATCATGCCGGCCAGGATGGGCGTGTTGGTGGCGGCCAGGCGCAGCGGCGAGGTCGGGTCGGGCGCCGCTCCCGCGGTGTCGCGGCCCAGCGCGTCCACCCGGGCGAGCACCTCGCGGGCCTGTCCGATCACCTGCACGCCGAGCGGGGTGGGGCGCACCCCCGCGGCTGAGCGGTCGAACAGGGTGCCGCCGAAGTAGTTCTCCAGGCGCTTCAACTGGCCGCTGACGGAGGGTTGGGAGAACCCGGTGGCCGCGGCGGCCCGGCCCAGGCTGCCGGCCTCCGCGATGGCCAGCAGCATGCGGAGGTGCCGGAATTCCAGGTCCAAATCTGCACGCCTCCCGTCCGAGCCCGACAGGGTGACCCTATGGGTTGCGCCGCAGGTGGAACAGATGCCCCGGGATTCTTTTCCGTACGATGAATCCTGCTCGCGGGGATAACAGGAATTGCCCGGAAATCCCGGCCGCGGCCTGCCGGCCGAACCGATCGGCGTCGGCCATCCTGGACCCGTGGGGCGCCGCGGGCGCGCCCCGGTCGGAGGACGTGATGGCCAGGCTTGCGGGGTCGGCGCTGCGGCTCACCGTGGTGGTCGGGGACGACCACGTCTGGCGCCACCGGCCGCTCTACAGCGAGATCGTGCACCGGGCCCACAGCGCCGGGCTGGCCGGTGCCAGCGTGTTCCACGGGATCGAGGGCTTCGGCGCCTCGTCCCACCTGCACACCGCCCGGCTCCTCTCGTTCAGCGCGGACCTGCCGGTCGCGGTGGTGATCGTGGACACCGAGGAGCGGATCCGCGCGTTCCTGCCCCAACTGGACGAACTGGTCACTCAGGGCCTGGTGCTGGTCGACCCGGTCGAGGTGGTCCGGTACGGCGCGGATCACTGACCGCGCCGCCGGCCCGGGCGCCAGACGAGGACCCAGCCGGCGGTGAGGGCGGTGGCGGAGCCGGCGAGGGCCATCGCGGTGCCCGGGCCGGTGGCGGTGGCGAGGGCGCCGATGCAGGCGGGGCCGAGGCCCTGCAGGGTCATGTTGCCGGAGCCGAGCAGGGCGAAGGCCTGGCCCTGGCCGTGCTCGGGGAGGGCGGCCAGGAACTCGCGCTGGAGGCCGAGGCCGTTGGCGAAGCCGCAGCCGGCCAGCAGGAGCAGGACGGCGGCGAGCGGGCGGCCGGGCTGGGCGGCGAAGCCGAGCAGCGGGAGGCCCATCAGCGCGATCAGCGGGACCACCAGGCGTTCGCGGGAGCCGGGCAGCAGCAGTCGGCCCACCACGGTGTCGCCGATCAGCATGCCGATCGGC
>NZ_JBHYKG010000358.1:0-8106 GCF_042741245.1 Kitasatospora sp. NPDC058965 | reverse complement strand
TCTGGCGTTGACTTTTGGCACGCTGTTGAGTTCTCAAGGAACGGACGCTTCCTTCGAGTTGATTTCTCAACCCTCCGGGCTTCGTTCTTTCGTGTCCTCAGCGTATCAGACGAGTTCGTTCCGAATTAACCGGACATTCACTCGGTCGTGTCGCTGGATTCACCGCCGCCGTCGTGGCGACCTGAGCAACCATAGCCGCTCCGCGCCGGAGCGCCTAATCGAGCATGGTGCAGGTCCGAGGGGTCGGATGCGAGCACCGGACAGATCGGCGCGCCGGGACCGTCGTCCAGCTCACCCGGATGCCGTAGAGTGCGGCGCGTCGACGAAGAGGACTAGACCACTTGAGTCGGACAGGGCCCTGACCGGCCTGGAATCAAGGTGCGGGTCGACCGGGAACGGTCGTGCGGCCACCCGAGGGACCAGGCGGCGTCAGACCCTATCTGTCCTGGTATGTCCGAAGTTGACATGATTTAAGCTACAGACGGCAATCCCGCGCTCCGCCACAGGCGGCCGCACGCTGTACTCCGCACCTGGGAGGCTCCACCATGACCACTGTGACGTCGCCGCTCTCCGGCCGCGCCATCGGACTCGCCAACGTGCCCGACCCCGTGTTCTCCGGCGCGATGGTCGGTCCGGGCACGGCCATCGATCCGGTCCGCGAGCCCACTACCGCGGTCGCGCCGGTCGACGGCCTGGTGGTCTCCATGCACCCCCACGCGTTCGTGGTGATGGACGCGGACGGCCACGGCGTCCTCACCCACCTGGGCATCGACACCGTCCAGCTGAACGGCGAGGGCTTCGAGCTGCTGGTCAGCAAGGGCGACCAGGTGAAGCGCGGTCAGCCGGTGGTCAAGTGGGACCCGGCGGCGGTCGAGGCCGCCGGCAAGTCGCCGATCTCCCCCATCGTGGCGCTGGAGGCCACTCCCGACTCGCTCAGCCAGATCGCCGAGGCGGGCGAAGTGGCCAGCGGCGGCGAGCTGTTCACCTGGGACTGAGCCCGAGCGCAGGACACCGCCCCGTCCCCCGTGTTTCGGTGGGGCGGGGCTGCACTGCGGGGCCGAGCGTCAAGCGGCCGGACCGGCCGGCAAGAACAGACTGCGAGTGGGGAGCTGGGAACATGGAGAAGGCGCTGCACGGCGTGGGCGTGAGCCACGGCGTCGCGATCGGCCCGGTGCGGCACATGGGGACGGCGGTGCTGGAACCCGCGGCCACCCGGATCGCGACCGAGGACGCCCCGCGCGAGCAGGCCCGGGCGCAGCAGGCCGTGGACGCGGTGGCCGCCGACCTGATCGCGCGCGGCAACCTGGCCGGCGGTGAGGCCCAGGCGGTGCTGGAGGCCCAGGCGCTGATGGCGCAGGACCCGGAGCTGATGGCCGACGTGTCCCGCCGGATCGCGGTGGGCAGCAGTGCGGAGCGCGGCGTGTACGACGCCTTCGCCGCCTACCGGGCGCTGCTGGCCTCGGCCGGCGAGTACCTGGCCGGCCGGGTGGCCGACCTGGACGACGTGCGCAACCGGATCGTGGCCCGACTGATGGGCGTGCCGATGCCGGGCGTGCCGGACAGCGACGAGCCGTACGTGCTGCTCGCCCGGGACCTGGCGCCGGCCGACACCGCGCTGCTCGACCCGACCCTGGTGCTGGGCTTCGTCACCGAGGAGGGCGGCCCGACCAGCCACTCGGCGATCCTGGCCCGGGCGATGGGCGTGCCGGCCGTGGTCGCGCTGCCGGGTGCCACCGACCTGCCCGAGGGCGTGGTGGTGGCCGTGGACGGCAGCAGCGGTGAGCTGCTGGTCGAGCCGGACGCGCAGAGGCAGGCCGAGCTGCGCGCGCTGGCCGCCGAGCGGAAGGCCGCGCTGGCCGCGTCGTCCGGTCCCGGGCAGACCTCGGACGGGCACCGGGTGCCGCTGCTCGCCAACGTCGGCGGCCCCGGCGACGTGCCGGCCGCGCTGGCGGCGGGCGCCGAGGGCGTCGGCCTGTTCCGCACCGAGTTCCTCTTCCTGGACGACTCCAAGCAGGCGCCCACGGAGGAGGCCCAGGTCGAGGCGTACCGGAAGGTGCTGGAGGCGTTCCCGGAGGGCCGGGTGGTGGTGCGGGTGCTGGACGCCGGCGCCGACAAGCCGCTGGACTTCCTGACCCCGGCCGACGAGCCCAACCCGGCGCTCGGCGTGCGCGGCCTGCGCACCCTGCTGGAGCACCCGGAGGTGCTGGGCGGTCAGCTGCGCGCGCTGGCGCGGGCGGCCGAAGGGCTGCCGGTCCACCTGGAGGTGATGGCGCCGATGGTGGCCGACCGGGCCGACGCGAAGGCGTTCGCCCGGGCGTGCACCGAGGCGGGGCTGCGGGCGAAGTTCGGCGCGATGGTGGAGATCCCGTCGGCGGCGCTGCGGGCCTCCTCGATCCTGCGGGAGGTGGAGTTCCTCTCGCTGGGGACCAACGACCTGGCCCAGTACACCTTCGCGGCGGACCGCCAGGTGGGTTCGCTGGCCCGGCTGCAGGACCCGTGGCAGCCGGCCCTGCTGGACCTGGTGGCCGCCGCGGCGGGTGCGGCGCAGGCGGCCGGCAAGAGCTGCGGCGTGTGCGGCGAGGCGGCGGCCGACCCGCTGCTGGCCTGTGTGCTGACCGGGCTCGGGGTGACCAGCCTGTCGATGGGCGCGGCCTCGATCCCGTACGTGCGGGCGGCGTTGGCCAAGGCGACGCTGGCGCAGTGCCGGCGGGCGGCCGAGGCGGCCCGGGCCGCCGACAGTGCCGAGGAGGCGCGGGCCGCCGCGCACCAGGTGCTCTCCGGCGAGTGAGCCCGTAGTCGGCAGGTCGAACGTGTGAGGGCCCCCGCCGCGGCGGGGGCCCTCACACGTCGTCAGCCGCGTCGTTCCCGGCCGAGCTGCTCGAAGAAGCGCAGGTGGTCGAGGTTGTCCACGCTGCCGGGGTTGACCGCCTGGTCCAGCGGGGTGCCGGCCAGCAGGCGCTTGACCGGGACCTCGATCCGCTTGCCGGTGAGGGTGTGCGGCAGGCCGGTCACCGCGATCACCTCGTCGGGCACGTGGCGCGGGGAGAGCTGCTCGCGCAGGCTGCTGCGGATCCGGCCGCGCAGCTCGTCGTCCAGTTCGGCGCCGGGGGCGAGCACCACGAAGAGCGGCATCCAGTAGCCGCCGCCGTCCTCCTCCAGGCCGATCACCAGCGACTCGCGGATCTCGGGCAGCCGCTCGACCACCTCGTAGATGTCCGAGGAGCCCATCCGCACGCCCTGCCGGTTGAGGGTGGAGTCGGAGCGGCCGTGGATCACCACGGTGCCGCGGGAGGTGACGGTGATCCAGTCGCCGTGCCGCCAGGTGCCGGGGTAGGTGTCGAAGTAGCTGTCGTGGTAGCGGCGGCCGTCGGGGTCGTTCCAGAAGCCGACCGGCATCGAGGGGATCGGCTTGGTGACGACCAGCTCGCCGACCTCGTCGGTGTGCGGCTTGCCGTGCACGTCCCAGCTCTCCACGGCCGCGCCCAGGCAGGGGGCCTGGATCTCGCCGAGGTGGACCGGCAGGGTCGGGACGCCGCCGACGAAGCAGCTGCACACGTCGGTGCCGCCGCTGACCGAGGCGAGCCAGACGTCCGGCTTGACCTCGTCGTAGATCCAGCGGAAGCCGTCCGGCGGCAGCGGGGAGCCGGTGGTGCCGATGCAGCGCACGGCGGACAGGTCGAGCTCGCGGCCCGGGTGCAGCCCGGCCTTGCGGCTGGCGATGACGTACGCCGCCGAGGTGCCCAGCACGGTGGCCCGGGTGCGGGCGGCCACCTCCCAGAGCGCGCCGGTGGTGGGGTGGCCGGGGCTGCCGTCGTAGGTGACCACGGTGGCGCCGACCAGCAGCCCGGCGAGCAGGAAGTTCCACATCATCCAGCCGGTCGAGGTGTACCAGAAGAACCGGTCCCCGGGGCCGAGGTCGAGGTGGAGCGCGGCCTGCTTGAGGTGCTCGACCAGGATGCCGCCCTGGCTCTGCACGATGGCCTTGGGCAGGCCGGTGGTGCCGGAGGAGTAGAGCACCCAGAGCGGGTGGTCGAAGGGGAGCGGCTCGAAGACCGGCTCGGCCGCGTCGGCCACCAGGTCGGCCCACTCCAGGGCGCCGTCGGGGGCCGCCGTGCCGAGCAGCGGGACGTGCACGAAGGCGCGCACCGAGGGGAGCTCGCGGCGCAGTTCCGCGACCACGGCGGTGCGGTCGTGGTCCTTGCCGCCGTAGTGGTAGCCGTCGACCGCGATCAGCACGTCCGGCTCCAGCTGCTGGAACCGGTCGAGCACGCTGCGGGCGCCGAAGTCGGGGGCGCAGGAGGTCCAGATCGCGCCGACCGCGGCGGCGGCCAGCAGGGCGACGGCGGCCTGCGGGACGTTCGGCAGGTAGGCGCCGATCCGGTCGCCCGGGCGCACCCCGCGGGCGCGCAGCGCGGCGGCCAGCGAGCCGACCTGGCGGCGCAGCTCGGCCCAGCCGAGGGTGACCGGCTCCGCGGTGGTCTCGTCCAGGTGCAGGATCGCGGGCAGCTCGGCGTGCGCCGGGTCCTCGCCGAAGCGCAGCGCGTGCTCGGCGTAGTTGACGGTGGCGCCGGGGAACCAGCGGGCGCCGGGCATCGCGGCGTCGGCGAGCACGGTCTCCGGGGCGGAGTGGAAGCGCACCTCGAAGTACTCGGTGACGGCCTGCCAGAACCGGCCCAGGTCCGCGGTGGACCAGGCGTGCAGCTCGGCGTAGCGGGCGGCGGCGGTGGCGTCGTCCGGGGCGGGGGCCACCGGGCCGGCCGGGGCTCCGTGGCGTTCGGCCGCCCACCGCTGGAAAGCGACCAGACGGGTGGCGGCGGCCCCGGCGGGGTCCGGGCGCCAGAGCGGCTCGGGCTCGGTGCGGGCGGTCCCGTTGGGTGCGGTGGTCACGGTGTGGTCTCCCGGCCGGACGGTGCGCGGGAGCATCGCTTGTGGCGCGGCCCGCGACGGTGCGTGCTGTCTGCAGGAGCCTGCCACGGGATCGACGGGTCCGCCAGGGGGTTCCGCCGCGGCCAGCGGTGACTAACCTGACACCATGTCGACACTTGCGCAGGTGCAGCGGGCCCGGCTCGCGGAGCTGCTGACGGCGGCCGGACCGGCGGGGCCCACGCTCTGCGGCGGGTGGCTGACCCGGGACCTGGCGGCGCACCTGGTGCTGCGCGAGGCCCGGCCGGACGCGGCGGCCGGCATCGTGGTGCCGCGCCTGGCGGGGTGGACGCAGCGGGTGCAGGACCGGTACGCGGCACTGCCGTACCCGGAGCTGGTGCGCCGGTTCCGCACCGGCCCGCCGCGCTGGTCGCCGTTCCGGCTGCCGGGGGCGGACCTCGCGGCGAACACCGTCGAGTACTTCGTGCACGCCGAGGACGTGCGGCGGGCCGCACCCGGGTGGGCGCCCGAGCCGGTCCCCGGGGAGCTGGCCGAGCTGCTCTGGCGGCGGCTGGGGGTGACGGTCCGGATGGAGTTGGAGCGGCGCACCCCGGTGCGGGTGGAGCTGGCGCTGCCGGACGGGCGCAGCCGGACGGCGGGGCGCGGCACGGCCGCGCCGGTGCGGGTGGTGGGCGGGCCGGCCGAGCTGCTGCTGTTCGCGTTCGGGCGCGGTGCCCGCACCGAGCTGGCGGTCAGCGGGGACGCGGCCGCGGTGGCCGCGCTGCGGGCCCGGGTCGGGCTGCCGGACTGACGCCCGGTCAGCCCTTCAGGTGGTGGTCGTAGCCGCCGGCGAACCAGGCGTTGGCGACGTTGGTGTGGAAGGGGAAGGCGAGGGTGGTGGGGGCGTCGATGAGCTGCCAGCCCTCGGTCTCCTCGGTCGGGGTGGACGGCGGCAGGGCGTCCAGGTCCTGGGCGGGGAGCAGGGCGAACAGGCACAGGAAGCCGCCCCGGGCGTCGGAGTCGGTGGCCACCAGGGTGACGTCCGCGACCTCGGCCAGGATGCCGGTCTCCTCGCGCAGCTCGCGCACGGCGGCCTGCTGCCAGCTCTCGCCGTAGTCCACGTAGCCGCCGGGCAGCGCGAGCTCGCCGTAGCCGGGCTCGATGGTGCGGCGGATGACCACCAGGCTCTGGCCGCCGCCCGGCAGGTTGACCGGGAGCAGCGCGACGGTGACCGGCAGCGGGTTGCGGTAGCTGATCTCGCCGCAGCCCACGCAGGTGCGCGGCCAGCCGGTGGTGCCCTCCGGGTAGGCGGTGCCGCACCAGTGGCAGTACTTCCCGGGGCCGAAGGTCGCGGGTCGGGTGGCCTGGTCAGTGGTCATGGGGTGGATGGTAGTGCCGGAGTTACCGTGCTGGAGAGGTGATCGCGGTGGAACTGCGGCTGGACCGGGGGCCGGTGCTGCTGGACGGCGGGCTGTCCAACCAGTTGGCGGCGGCCGGGCACCGGTTGGACGGGGAGCTGTGGTCGGCCCGGCTGCTGCTGGACGACCCGGAGGCGCTGGTGGCGGCGCACCGGGCGTACGTCGCGGCGGGCGCCCGGGTGGTGACCACGGCCAGCTACCAGGCGAGCTTCGAGGGGTTCGCCCGGCGCGGGGTGGGGCGGGCGGGGGCGGCGGAGCTGTTCGCGCGCAGTGTGGCGGTGGCGCGCGAAGCGACGGGGCCCGGGCCGGGGCGGTGGGTGGCGGCCTCGGTGGGACCGTACGGGGCGGTGCTGGCGGACGGGTCGGAGTACCGGGGGCGGTACGGGCTCACCGTGGGCGAGCTGGAGCGGTTCCACCGGCCGCGGATCGAGGCGCTGGCGGCGGCCGGGCCGGACCTGCTGGCGCTGGAGACGGTGCCGGACACGCTGGAGGCCGCGGCGCTGCTGCGCGCGGTGCGCGGCGCGGGGGTGCCGGCCTGGCTCTCCTACACCGTGCACGGCGGGCGGACCAGGGCCGGGCAGCCGCTGGCGGCGGCCTTCGCGCTGGCGGCCGAGGTGGACGAGGTGGTGGCGGTCGGGGTGAACTGCTGCGCGCCGGGCGAGGTGGGCCGGGCGGTGCGGCTGGCGGCCCGGGTGACCGGCAAGCCGGTGGTGGCCTACCCGAACAGTGGTGAGGGCTGGGACGGCACCGGTTGGACCGGGCGGGCCGACGGACCGGCGCGGTACGCGCGCGACTGGGTGGCGGCGGGGGCCCGGCTGGTCGGCGGCTGCTGCCGGGTCGGCCCGGACGGGATCGCGGAGCTGGCGGCGGTGCTGGGCGCCGCCGACCCCCGTCCTGCCGACGGGTAACCGGTGGGCGAACCGGGGCGAACCGGTGGGCGACGTGCATCCGCGCCGTCCCGCCTGGCAGACTCTGACCAAGCTCATGTAGTCGACATTGTCGAACGCCTGCCAGTGACGTCAGTGGAGGTCCCCATGCCCGGCCCGATCCAGTCGCTCTCCCGGGCCGCCGCGATCCTGCGCCTGCTGGCCGGCGGCGAGCGCCGGCTCGGCCTCTCCGAGGTGGCGACCTCGCTCGACCTGGCCAAGGGCACCGCGCACGGGATCCTGCGCACCCTGCAGCAGGAGGGCTTCGTCGAGCAGGACCCGGAGAGCGGCAAGTACCAGCTGGGCGCCGAACTGCTCCGCCTGGGCCAGAGCTACCTGGACGTGCACGAGCTGCGGGCCCGCGCCCTGGTCTGGGCCGACGACTTGGCCCGGGCCTCCGGGGAGACCGTCTACCTCGGGGTGCTGCACCAGCACGGGGTGCTGATCGTCCACCACGTCTTCCGCCCCGACGACACCCGCCAGGTGCTGGAGGTGGGCTCGATGCAGCCGCTGCACTCCACCGCCCTGGGCAAGGTGCTGCTGGCCTACGACCCGGTGGCGCGCGGCCAGCTCGGCGACGGGCCGCTGCAGTCGTTCACCCCGCGCACCCTGACCCGGCTGGAGGACGTGGACGCCGAGTGCGCGCTGGTCCGCGAGCGCGGCTGGGCGGACGCGGTGGAGGAGACCTGGGAGGGGGTGGCCTCGATCGGCGCGCTGATCCAGGACCGCCGGCGCAACCCGGTCGGCGCGGTCTGCGTCAGCGGCGCGGTGGAGCGGGTCTGCCAGGACGGCTTCGTCCGCCCGCAGCTGGTCGCGTCGGTGCGCGACGCGGCCCGGGCGATCTCCCGGGACCTGGGCGCCAACCGGTTCTGACCTGGTCCGGAGCCGCCGGAGGGCGG
>NZ_JBHYKG010000357.1:0-8129 GCF_042741245.1 Kitasatospora sp. NPDC058965 | reverse complement strand
GCGCACCGTCAGATCCACAGTCGGCGTGCGGCCTCCGCCCCCGCCTGGAACCGTCCGACCGCTTCCAGCCGCCGCATCACGGCCGCGACCATCCGCCGCTCGGTCCGCACCGAGACCTCCAGCCGCTTGGCCACGGCTTCGTCGGTCAGGCCCTGCGCCAACAGCGTCAGCAACTCCTGCTCCCCCTCGGTCGGCCGACGGCCCGACAGGCCCTCGACCGCCGTCCGGTCGACGGCCGTCCTGTCGACTGCCGCACAGCGCAGGCACAGGTCCGTGTTCCCCTCCCGCATGACCCCTCCGCTCAGGTCTTCTCCGCAACGTGGTGTGACGGCCGACATACTCACCGCTGCTGTCCGGCCCGGACAACGGATCCCGGACACTCCCGGACAGTCCCGGACAGCGCTGCCGGGCGGCCCGATCAGCGGCTATCCTTCTCCCGGCCGCCGCACGACCTGTGGCGGTGTCCTGGGGGGAAAGGGAACGACCGGTGTCAGCGTTGGACAACGCGGGAGCCGAGGGCCGTCCACCGGCACGTCCGGAGGCCGCCACCACGCCTGTGGAGCTGCTCGCCGAACTGCGCCTGTTGCGGGCCTGGGCCGGTGACCCGTCCCTGCGGGACCTGCAGCGCACCACCGGCGTCGCCCGGAGCACGCTCGCCTACGCCCTGGACCCGCAGCGCTCGACCCTGCCCCGCCTGGAACTGGTGCTGGCGGTGGTCCGCGCCTGCGGCGCCTCCGGCCCGGAGGTCGAGGCCTGGCGCCGGGCCTGGCGCGGGCTCAGGACGGCGAGCGAGGAACGGCGTTCCCCGACCGCCGCGCCCGGGACCGCGCACCTGCCGCCGCCCCTGCTGCCCGGCGGACCCGGCACGGTCGCCGCGACCGCGTCGACGGCCCCGCGCCAGCTCCCCGCCGACCTGGCCGACTTCACCGGCCGCGGACCGCTGGTCCAGCGGCTCCAGGACCTGCTCGCCGAGGCGGGCCCGCACGGCGGACCGGTGGTGCTCTCCGCCCTGAACGGCGCCGGCGGGATGGGGAAGACCACGCTCGCGGTGCACGTCGCGCACCGGGCGCTCGGGCACTTCCCGGACGGACAGCTGCACGCCGATCTGCACGGACTCGACGCCCGGCCCGCCGACCCGGCCGAGGTCATGGGCCGGTTCCTGCGCGGGCTGGGCGTCGCGGCAGCTGACGTGCCGTCGGACCGGGAGGAGCGCGAGGCCCTCTACCGCAGCACGCTGTCCGGGCGGCGGCTGCTGCTGCTCCTCGACAACGCCCGGGACGCCGCCCAGGTCCGCCCGCTGCTCCCCGGCTCCGGGAGCTGTGCGGTGCTGATCACCAGTCGGGGCGCACTGCCCGGGCTGGACGGCGCGCACCGCATCGCCGTCGACGTCCTGACGGATGCGGAGGCGCTGGAGCTGTTCACCCGGATCGTCGGTGCCGAGGCGGTCGCCGCGGAACCCGCCGCCACCCGGGAGGTCCTGCGGATCTGTGCCGGACTGCCGCTGGCCATCCGGATCGCGGGCAGCCGGCTGGCGTGCCAACCCGGGTGGACGGTCCGTACCCTCGCCGACCGGCTGGATGACGAGAGCAGACGCCTGGACGAACTCCAGGTCGAGGACCGCGCCGTGCGCGCCAGCTTCGCCGTCGGCTTCGCCGCACTCAGCCCCTCCTCCGCGCGGTTATTCCGGCTGCTCGGCCTGGTCCCCGGCCCGACGATCAGCCTGCCCGCCGTACTGGCGCTGGCCGGCGCGCCGGCGTCGGACACGGAAGAGGCGCTGTGGGCGCTGCTCGCCGCGCACCTGCTGCAACCGGCCGGGCCGGACCGGTACGCCTTCCACGACCTGATCCGCGTCTACGCCGCCGAGCAGGCGGCGGCCGCGGCTGCGGCCGAACGGCACGACGGCGTCGGCCGCCTGCTGCGGTGGAGCCTGTACGGCGCCGACCGGGCCGCGCGGCTGCTCACCCCGTCCGCGCCGCAGGCGACCGGGGACGGCTTCTGGACCGCCGCCATGCTGCCCCTCGCCGTCTCCCGACCGGCGTTCGAGGATTTCGCCGCCGCGCAGTCGTGGTTCGACGCCGAGGACCACAACCTCACCGCCGCGGCGCACCTGGCGTGCGCGGCGACCGATCGCGAGCTCCTCGCGCTCGGTCCGCAGCTGGTCCAGGCCTTCTGGGCGAGCGTGTACGTCCGGGGCGAGTACGACCCGCGCTGGGAGGACCTCTGCGCGGCCGCCATCCGTGCGGCCACCGCGCTGGGCGACCGCGCTGCCCGGGCCGGCATGCACAAGACCCTGGGCATCCTGCACCTCTACAACGCCCGGCCGCAGCGGGCGCTGCCGGAGTTCGAGCAGGCGCACGCACTGCGGACCGAGATCGGCGACACCGTCGGGGCCCTCGCCTGCACCGTGGACATCGCGTGCGCCTACACCAGCCTGGAGCGGTACGGGGCGGCGATCCCCGAACTGGAGACCGCCCTGGCCGGCTACCAGGCGGCGGGCGACCGCAGGAAGGCCGCGGTGGTCCTCAACAACCTCGGCGTCACGTGCCACAAGAGCGGCGACCCGACCGCGGCCGTCGTGCACCTGGAGGCCTCGCTGCGGCTCAAGGAGGAGCTGGGCGATGTCGTCGGGCAGAGCAAGTCGCTGACGAGCCTGGCCGAGATCCTCTTCGTGAGCGGGCGGACGGAGCTCGCCGCCCGGCGCGGCGAGCAGGCCCTCGCGGCCCTCCAGCAGACCGGCTCCCGGGTGGACGTGGTGCTGGTTCTGGAGATCCTGGTGCGGGCCTACCAGGCGCTGCACCGGCCGGCCGAGGCCGACCGGTGCCGCACCGAACTGGCGCAGGCCTACACCGCCCTGAGCGCCGAACAGAGTGCGACGTTGAAGGAAGAACTGACCCGGCTCACGCCTGCGCAGGGCTGACGGCACCGGTCGGCGCCGGCTCGGGCCGGGCGGCACCGGCCACGCGTCCTCGGGGCCCGCCAAACCTTTTGGCGGGCCCCGGCGACAGCTGCTAACCTCCAGCCCGAGACCGTGAAGCAGAACGAGGAGGTGGTACCCGTGAACGCAGTACAGACATGGGTGCTCCCCTCCGGGGTCACGGTCGGGCGATAGGTCGTCGTCCGGGAGCGCCGTTCATGCGCACTCCCGAAAGGCACGACCATGCACATCATTTCTGAGCAGCGCGACGACGACGGCGTCCTCGAGCGCAGGTTCACCCTCGGCGAGATCCCCGGCATCCTCTGGACGCCCGGATCCGCCTCCCCCTCGGCACCGGTGCCGCTGATCCTGCTCGGCCTGCCGCCGCTCGGGCTGGACACGATGTACCCGCGGCTGGTGGCGCGGGCCCAGCAGGCTGCGGCGGACGGGTTCGCCGCAGCCACCATCGAGCTCCCCGGGAGCGGTGCCCGGCCCCGTTGGGCCGCGGCGGACGAAGCCCGCGCCGAGCTGCGCCGGGTGATGGCGGCCGGCGAGCCGGTCGGCGACGAGCTCGTCGACGCCCTCGTCCTCCCGCTGGTCGACAAGGCGGTCCCGGAGTGGCAGGCCGCGTTGGACGCGGTACTGTCGCTGCCCGAGATCGGCGGCCCGGTCGGGTACTCGGGCGGGGTGATCTCCATCGGCATCCGGCTGGCGCTGGTCGAGCCGCGCATCGTGGCCGCCGGGCTCTTCGCCGGGAGCTTCGTCCCCCGCGTGATGTTCGAGGAGGCCCGCCGGGTCACCATTCCGCTGCACGTGCTGCTGCAGTGGGACGACGAGGGGAACGACCGGCAGGCGGCCCTGGACCTGTTCGACGCCTTCGGGTCCGCGGAGAAGTCGCTGCTGGCCAACATGGGCGGGCACACCGGCGTCCCGCAGTCGGCGGGCGACGCCGCGGCCGGGTTCTTCGCCCGGCACCTGAGGTGAGGCCGGGCCGTCGGGCCCACCCCGGGCGGTAGGCGGGGTCGGCCGGCGGCTCCTCGGGCTGCCCGGCGCGCAAGCGCGTCGGGCAGCCCGAGCAGGCCGGGGCCGACGGAGGGTCAGGTGGCGCTGCCCTGGGCGTCGACCATCGACTTCACCGCGTCGTCGAAGTACGGGCTCTGGTTGAAGCCGCTGCAGTCGATGGCGGTCAGCAGTCCGTTGACGTAGCCGAGGCCCGTGGGGTCGTCGAACTGCTGCAGCCAGGGACCGCCCGGCGCCCTGGACCCGAGTTTGCAGTAGATCCCGATGGTCGAGGGGAAGAAGCCCTGTGTGGTGGTGGTGCTGCACCACTGCTGGATCTCGCCGTTGCTGCGGTCGAGCGAGTAGGTGAGGACCATGACCTGCACGTTCTGATGGAAGTCCCAGGCGAAGCCCTGACCGCCGGTCGCGTCCACCAGGCGGGTCCCGTCCTGCGGCCAGGTGGTCACCACGCCGACGTCGCGGCCGGGGGCGCTGCTGTCGGTCCAGGCGATGAAGGTGCGGAAGTCCTTGGCGGCGAAGGTGCCGAACGGGTAGGAGCCGGACCGGTACTGGGGCGCGTAGACCCAGTTGGTCATCCACGTCCTGCCCTGGCCGCCGTGGACGCAGGAGCCGGCCGTGATCACCAGCTGCTTGGACGGGCTGTTGAGGGCGCTGCCGGTGCACACGTGGTCCTGGCCGTCGGTCGGATCGGTGAAGAACACCTTCCCGACCACGGCGGACTCGGTGACCCGCGGGTCCCGCTGGTCCCGCTGGTCCCGCGAACCGTCCCGGCCCGTCACGGTGGGTGCGGCCGGCGGGGTCCTGCCGGGTGCGCCGATCACGGGGGCGTCGGTCGGCGTGCCGGCGGTGCCGGTACTGCTCGGCGGCGGCGTGGCGGGCTCCGGGACGTCGAGCGGGATCGCGTCCTTCATCCGCTCGGGCGTCCAGTAGTCCCGCACCCGGCTCGCAGCGGCGGCCGAGTCGACGGCGGTGCCGTCGGACAGCCTCGCCGGGGAGCTGGTGGACCCCGTGGAACTGGCGGCCCGGGCGGGCGCGGCGGCAGGGCCGTTCGGCGCCTGAGCCGTGGCGGTCCCGACCGCGGTGCACACCAGTATGACCGCCGTGGCCAGCGCAAGCAGGTCCGCCGGCCGCAGGAATCCGCGCCCGGCCGGGCCGCCGTCCGGGCGTGGACCGGATTGACGCCGTGTCACCTGGGGACGCACGGCTCACCTCCAAGGGAGTCGGTGGTTCCCCCCTGACGGCCACGCTAGACGGCGGGTCAGCACCCCGGCCGCCCGTGCTGACCCAGAAGAGTTCGCCATCGAACCATTTGGCGGCTCGGGCGGCACTCGCCAGGGTTCACGGCTCACCGCGCCCGGCGTCGGCTCACCACTCACGGCTCCGACGGTCGGCCCGCGATGGCGTCGTACACCCTCACCCGCAGCCGTTGCACCCAGCCGCGCCGCTCCTCGCGCAGCTGCGCCCGCCGGGCCTTCGTGCTCCCGGCGGGGTAGCGCCGGTGCGCCCACGGCGATCCGGGGCGGGCCAGCCGCAGGGCGCCGACCAGCGCGAACACCGGCACCAGCATGCCCAGCAGCCCGGTGAACACCTTGCCCTTGGCCAACGCCACCAGGGCGAAGCCCCCGTTGACCAGCACCACCACCAGGTACTCCCAGCCCGACACCGGCTCGCCGTCCGACGAGGAGTCGGTGACCCCGAACGGGGCGGCGCCCAGCACCAGCAGCCCCATCGCGGCGGCCCCGAGCACCACCGCGTCCACCGACAGCCGCCCGGCCTGCGACCAGTACACGTCCTCCAGCCGCAGGATGAGTGCGAACTCGTCCAGGATCAGTGCGATCCCCACCCCGAACAGCCCCGCGAAGATCTCCGCCCACGGCCGGTGCCCACCCGTCGCCGAGGCCAGCCCGATCCCCGCGATGACGGCGAACACGGTGCCGAACACCACGTGGTGGATGTGCAGTCCCCCGCTCTCCACGTTCTTGGGCCACCAGGAGACCCCGGCCCGGATCATCCGCACGCTGAGGCGGATGAAGAGGAACGTCACGATGAACGCCACCAGCATCACCAGCAGCGGTTGCTTGCCCGGGTCCAGGATCTCGCGCGCGTACCAGCCGGCCATGATCCAATGCTGTCACCGACCCGCGGCCTGCGCCCGCCCGGCAGGCTGCCCGCTCGCCGGCCGCCCGGCGAGAGCGAGCCGGCTGCCCGCCGGCAGCCGGCAAGCGGGCCTCGGCCCGGGGAGCCGGGCCCAGCAGGGTGGCCCGGTCGCGAAGCAGCCCCCGGGAACAATGCTGCCGTTCCCCCGTTCGACCGCCGCCTGCCCGGACCACGAGCGAGTTCGTCGGCGAAGCAGCCACGCGGACGCGCGGGCGGACGGCCGACCGGGCCGGACCGCTACCGGGGCCGTGCGGCCGGGCCGGGCCCGATGCGGGGAACCCCGTTCCCGGCGCCGCCCGCGGGTGTCATGATGTCCGGGCCATGTCCGTACCAGCCGTCCAGGCCCCGCCGATCCCGGCCCGGGCCGCCGCGCTCGACCTTCGCGTACTGCGGGCACTGCCCTTCGCGACGGTCTGCGTGATGCTGGCCGCCGGCGGACACGCGGTCGCCGCGCAGCACCCGGTCCCGATCGGGGCGCTCGCCTTCGGCTGGCTGATGGCGCTGGCCGCCGCGATCCACGGGGGCAGGCGTCGGCGCGGCTTCGGCGCCATCGCGTCCGGTCTCGCGCTCGGCCAGGTCGGGCTGCACCTGGTGTTCCAGCTCGCGCAGGCCGTGCAGGACGCCGCGCCGACCGGAGCGATGCCCGCCATGCCGGCCATGTCTGCCATGCCTGTCATGCCCGGCATGCCCGGCGCGGTCGCCATGCCCGGCATGCCCGGCGCGGTCGCCATGCCCGGCATGCCCGGCGCGGTCGCCATGCCCGGCATGCCCGGCGCGGTCGCCATGCCCGGCATGTCCGCCGTCGACACCGCGCACCCGGTCGGCTGGTGCCACCTGCTGCTCGGCGCGACGCCCACGATGATCTGCGGGCACCTGGTCGCCACGGCTCTGGCCGGGTGGTGGCTCAGCCGCGGCGAGGCGGCGGTGTGGCGGCTGACCCGGATCAGCGTCCGGGCCGCGGCGGCAGCGGTCCGGCGGTGCTCCGCCCCGCTGCGGGCGCTGCTGGCGGCGCTGCTCGGCTGGTTGGGCGCGTCGCCGGTGCGGGCGCTCCCGGTGTGCGGCGGCACCGACCGGCCCCGGCCGGCGGGTGTGCTGCTGCGGCACCTGGTGGTGCGGCGCGGGCCGCCGGCGCTGCCGGCCCCGGCCCTCTGACACCCCGTCACAGGGCCCCGGCACACCCCGCCCCCAGACCCCCGCACCCCGACCCCGGCACCGGGCCCGGCGCTGCTCCGTGCTGCCCGCGCCCGGGTTGCGAGTGCCCTCCCCGACGGAGAACCCACGACATGACCACCACGTCGAAGCTCGCCGCTGCCACCGCCCTGGCGGGGGCGGCCGTGCTCGCCACCGCGCTGCCGGCCGCCGCGCACGTCACCGTGCAGCCCTCCAGCGTCGCGGCCAACGCCACCGACCAGACCTTCGCGTTCCGGGTGCCCAACGAACAGGACAACGCGAACACCACCAAGGTCGAGATCGACTTCCCGACCGACCACCCGATCCCCTCCGCACTGGTCGCCGCCGTCCCGGGCTGGACCGACCAGATCCAGACCACCAAGCTGGCCACCCCGATCCACACCGACGACGGCGACATCACCGACGTGGTCTCGCAGATCGTCTGGACCGGCGGCCAGATCACCCCCGGCCACTACCAGGACTTCACGGTCGACTTCGGCGCCCTGCCCGACGGCGCCGACCAGGTCGTGTTCAAGGCGCTGCAGACCTACAGCGACGGCAGCATCGTCCGCTGGATCGACCAGACCAAGCCCGGTCAGCCCGCGCCCGAGCACCCCGCCCCGGTGCTCACGCTCACCCGCCCACCGGAGGCGACTCCACGCCCGCGCCGGGCAGCGCCGCACCGAGCACGGCCGCCGGTGGCAAGCCCGCGGCCGCCCCGCAGCCGGCCGCAGCCGCGAAGGCGAGCGGCAGCGACTCCACCGCCCGCGTCCTGGGCATCGCCGGGATCGTGGTCGGCGTCCTCGGCACCGCCGCGGGGATCCTGCTCGGTCGCCGCAAGCGCGACGCCGACGGCACGGACGGGGAC
>NZ_JBHYKG010000356.1:0-8129 GCF_042741245.1 Kitasatospora sp. NPDC058965 | reverse complement strand
CCTCCCGGTCCTGCTTCGACAGCCAGGCCAGGTAGTCGCCGTAGCTGCGGACCGGGGGAAGCTCCTCGGTCCCTGCGTACAGGCGGATCAGGTCCGTGATCACCAGCGCCGACCCGCCTCGCCCAGCGTGTGGATCGGGTCGTAGTAGGGGAAGCGGCGGGTCAGGTCGGTGTCGGCGGCGGCCCGGGACTCGAGCGCGGTGCGGTAGCTCTTGGTCCAGTAGGAGATGCCGCGCTCGCGGTCGTACTCGGTGACCTGGTGCACCCAGCGCTTGCCCAGGTCGGGCACGTCGCAGACCAGCCGCGGGGTGGCGTAGCCGGGCAGGTAGCCCATGATCGCCTCCTGCAGCCACTGCGCCCGGTGCAGCGGGATCCGCCAGTGCTCGGCGCCGGGGACCAGGTCGCACAGGTAGAAGTAGTACGGCAGCACGTTGGCCTCGCCGTGCAGCGCGAAGCAGAGGTCCAGCAGCTGGTCCGGGGTGTCGTTGACGCCGGCCATCAGCACGCCCTGGTTGCGCACGTCGCGCAGCCCCGCGTCCAGCACGGCCCGGGCCGCCTGGGCGACCAACGGGGTGACCGACTGGACGTGGTTGGCGTGGGTGTGCAGCGCCAGGTTGACCGCGCGGCGCGACGCCACCCTGGCCACCCGCTCCAGCCCGGCCAGCACGTCGGCCTGCAGCCAGTGCTGGGGCAGCCCGACCAGCGCCTTGCTGGCCAGCCGGATGTCCCGCACCGAGGGCAGCTCCAGCAGCCGCAGCAGGAAGGACTCCAGCCGGGGCCAGGGGACGTTGGCCAGGTCGCCGCCGGAGACCACCACGTCGCGCACCGTCGGGGTGCGCTTGAGGTAGTCCAGCATCTGCTCCTGCCGGTCGCGCGGGCGCAGCGTCAGGCGGGCCTTGGTGACCTGCGCGGTCGAGGTGCCGACCAGGTCCATCCGGGTGCAGTGGCCGCAGTACTGCGGGCAGGTGGCGACCAGTTCGGCCAGCACCTTGGTCGGGTAGCGGTGGGTCAGGCCCTCGACCACCCACATCTCGCTCTCGTGCAGCGAGTCGCGCTGGGCCAGCGGGTGGCTGGGCAGCAGCGGGTCGCGGTCCAGCGCCATCGGCAGCAGGTAGCGGCGCAGCGGGTCGGCGACGAAGGCCTCGGTGAAGCCGGCCGGGTCGAGCCCGGCCGACGGCACCATGGTGTTCAGCAACTGCGGCGTCACCAGCACCGGCATGGTGGCGAACCGCTCGGCGTCGGCCGTGAGTTCGGCGTAGGCGTGGTCCGCCAGCAGCGGGCCCAGCACCCGGCGCAGCTGCCCGGCACCGCGCACGCTGTGCAGCCGCTGCCACTGCGGGTCGCGCCACTCGACCGGGGTGACCTGGCGCCAGCCGGGGAAGCGGCGCCAGTCCGGCTCCACCAGGACGGTGCGCCGGTACTGGTAGGGCGGCGTGGTCATCGGCCGGGGGACTCCGCCCCGGTGAAGAGGGTGGCGAAGGCGGTGCGCAGCTCGCGCTTGAGCACCTTGCCGGTCGGACCGAGCGGGTACTCGGCCGCGGTGCGGGCCACCCGGACCGCCGCCAGTGGGCTCAGGCCGGCCTCGGCGAGCTGCTTGTTGGCGTCGGCGAGCAGCGTGGAGGCGTCCGCGCCCTCCTGCAACTGGACGACGGCGATGGGCTGCTGGCCGCCCTGCGGGACCGGCACGCCGACCACCGCGCAGTCGCGGACGGTCTCGGCGCAGTCGGCCAGCAGGACCTCCTCCAGCGGCAGGCTGTAGACCGGTCCGGTGGCGGTGTCGATCACGTCCACGGTGCGGTCCAGGTGGTAGAACCGCCCGTCCGGCTCCCGCCGGGCCACGTCGCCGGTGAGCCAGTAGCCGGCCAGCTCGAAGCTGCTGGTCAGTCCGGCGTCGTGCCAGTAGCCCGGTGTCCGGGACGGGGTGACCACGCCGAGCAACCCCACGGTCCCGTCAGGGAGTTCAGTGCCGTCCTGGTCCAGTACGGCGGCCTTGGTGACCACCTCCAGCGGCTTGCCCACGCAGCGGTCGTCGCGGCTGCTCTCGGGGGTGGTGACCTGGCCGAAGAGTGCCATGCCCATCTCGGAGGAGCCCAGGCCGTCGATGAACTGCGAGCCGGGCAGCGGTTCCTCGGCGGCCGCCTCGCTGGGCAGCAGCCAGGGCTTGATCAGTCCGGCCGGCCGCTCGCCCAGGGTCACCAGGCGTCGGACGTGTCCGTAGTGGGCGCTGTCCCCGGTGTTGAACCAGGAGTGCACCCGGGCCGCGCCCTCGACCGGCAGTTCGCCGGTGGCCAACTCGACGAAGGTGCGGGGGAAGGAGGCCACCATGGTCGGCCGGAAGGCCTCCATCACCGGCTCGACCACCGCCCGGCGCCAGTCGGACATCACCACGGTGGGCAGGCCGAGCAGGGTGGCGGTCAGGAAGTAGCTCAGGCCGCCGGCGTGGGTGTGCGGCATCAGCGACATCAGCCGGTCGCCGGGCTCGGCCGGGAAGCGGACCATCCGGGGCTGCTTGCCGTCCCAGAACTGGTGGTGGGCCAGCATGGTCGACTTGGGCGTGCCGGTGGTGCCGGAGGAGTGGATCAGCGCCACCACGTCGTCGGCCGCGTGCTGGTACGGGTACCGCTCGGGCAGCGGCGCGCCCGCGGCGTCGAAGGCCCGCAGTTCGGCGGCGGGCACCAGGAAGCGCGGACGGCGGTCGGGGCGGGTCCGGTAGGCGGCGGCCAGCGCGGTCGGGTCGTCCACCACCACGCCGACCACGCCTACGTGGTCCAGGTAGCGGACCATCAGGTCGCTGCGCATCGCGTCGTTGACCAGGGCCGGGACGGCGCCCAGCGCGGTCAGCGCGAGGAAGTGCAGCAGCGGCTCCATCCCCTCGGCCACCACCACGCCGACCGGGTCGCCCGGGCGCACCCCGTTGGCCCAGTACCAGCGGGCGTAGTCGTCGCGCAGCGCGGCCAGGTCCAGCAGGCTGTGGCCGCGCAGCACCACCTGGCCGCGGTGGTCCAGCGAGTGCCGGTACAGGTACGGGACGGCGTGGTGGGGGTTGGCCGCGATCGCGTGGTCGAGGAAGTTGCCCGCGCCCAGGCCGGGTGCGGTCATCAGGCGTTGGCGGGCGGCGAGCGGGGCGATGGGGCTGGGCTCGGACATGCCGGTCTCCCGTGGGTCGTCGGGGGGTGTGGCTCAGAGGGAGGCGAGCAGTTGGGCCGCGGCACGGTGGCCGGAGCGGATCGCGCCTTCCATCAGGCCGAAGAACTCGGTGCTGGTCTCGGTGCCGGCGAAGAAGAGCCGCCGGTGCGGGGTGGTGAGTCCGGGGCCCAGCTGCTGCCAGTCGCCCGGGCCCATCAGGGCCGCGTAGCAGCCCCTGCTGTACGGGTCGTTGACCCAGTCGGTGATCAGGCAGTCGATGGGCGGCGGGAGTTCGGGGAAGAGCCGGGCCGCGTGGGCCAGTGCAGCGGCGCGGCGCTGCTCGGGTTCCAGGGCGGCGAAGCGGTGCGCCTCGGCGCCGGTGACGAAGCCGGTGAGCACGCCGGGCCCGGCCGCGTCGGGCGAGTCGTCGACGGTGGAGAGCAGCGGGCCGGTGGCGCTCACCGACCAGCCGGAGAGGCCGTGCTCGCGCCAGAGCGGGGTCGGGTAGACCAGGTGCACCTTGACGGCGCAGCCGGGCGCGGTGTGCTCGCCCGCGCGGGGTGCGGGCAGCGCGGGCCGGTAGGTCAGCGCCTCGGCGAGCAGCGGGGGGAGGGCGAGCACCACGGCGTCGGCCGGGTACTCGGCCCGCTCCGTCAGCACGGTCGCACCGGTGTCGGTGTGACGGACCGTCAGGACCGGTTCGCCGGTGCGGACGCGATCGCCCAGGCCGGCGGCCAGCCGCTCGCAGACCTGGTGCGCGCCGCCGGCCACCCGGTCCTGCTGGGCACCGCCCTCGAAGGCGTTGAGGTAGCGCAGGCCGCCGCCGGAGCGCAGGTAGAAGGCCATGTGCAGGACGGAGACGGCGGCCGGGTCGGCGGCCATCATCTCGCCCAGGAAGAGCGGGAAGAAGGTCCGCGCGTCCGGGTGCGCGAGGTGTTCGGCCGCCCAGTCGGCCGCGCTCTGCCGGTCCAGCAGCTCGGCGCCCGGGGTCAGCCACGGGGCCACCGGGTCGACCAGGGCGGTGAGTTCGGCCAGCCGGTCGAAGAGGTCGCCGAGGGCCACCGCGTCCAGCGGCGGGAACCGGCCGGCCTCGGTGCCGGTGCCCTCGCCCAGGTCGAAGCGGCTGGCGCCGAGCATCGTGGTGGGTGTCGTCTTCAGGCCCAGCTCGGCCAGCAGGCGGTGCAGTTCGGTGTGCCGGTCGCCCAGGTAGGCGGCGCCCGCGTCGACCCAGGCGCCCGGGGTCGGCTCGATGCCGCGGGTGCGGCCGCCGACCCGGTCGCGGGCCTCCAGCACGGTGACCTCGACCCCCTGGCGGGCCAGTGCGGTGGCGGCGGTGAGTCCGGCCAGGCCGGCGCCGACCACGACGGCGCGGTTCACGCCGCTGCCCCGAGCCGGGCCGCCAGCGCGGCCCCGGTCGGCGCCAGCAGGAAGTCCTCGAAGGTGAGTTCGACCTGGAACTCGCGGGCGACCGCGCTCAGCACCCGGGTGGCCAGCAGCGAGTCGCCGCCCAGCTCGAAGAAGTCCTCGTCCGGCGTGGCCTGCGGCTGTTCCAGCACCCGGCGGAAGATGGCGGTGACCGCCTCGGTACGGGCCGCTGCGTCAACGGTCATGTGATGTCCTTGTGTATCCGGAGCACGACCGGCGGGATGACGCCCGGTCGGAGGAGTCGGTCGGGCCTGCCGCCGGGCCGGCAGCAGGGTCGGATCGGGTCGGGTCGGTGGCGGGGTCGGGTCGGTGGAGCCGGTGCACGGCCGGCGGGCGGTGCACCGGGCCCCGCGGGGTCAGGAGGGCTCGCCCGCTCGCGGCGGCGCCGCGTGGCGCCGGTGGGTGGCCGCGCGGTCCACCTTGCCGCTGGCGGTGTGCGCGAGTTCGGCGACGACGGTGATCCGGCTGGGGACGAGGTGGTCGGGCACCCGGCTGCGCAGGTGGGTCCGCAGTCGGGTGCGCAGGTCCTGCGGGTCGGCGGCGCCGCGCGGCACCACGTAGGCGACCAGGGCCGAACGGCCGGCCAGGGTGGCCCCGGTGACGGCAGCGGCGCCGACCTCGGGGTGGGCGGTCAGGTGCGCCTCCACCTCGGCCGGGTCGACCCGGATGCCGCGCACCTTGAGCTGGTGGTCGAGCCGGCCCTGGTGGACCAGTCGGCCCTCGGCGTCCCGGCCGACCCGGTCGCCGGTGCGGAACCAGCGGCCGGTGCGGCCGGGCGCAGTGGTGAACCGGGCCGCGGTGGCCTGTGCCAACTCCCGGTAGCCGAGCGCCAGGGCGGGGCCGCCGATGAGCAACTCGCCCTCCTCGGTGACCAGTTCCCGCACATGCGGGAGTGGACGGCCGAGCGGGGCGGTCCGCAGCCCGGCCGGCAGCTCGGCGGCGTGCGTGATCAGCGTGGTCTCGGTGCAGCCGTAGGTGTTGAGCAGGCGCACCCGCGCGGTGTCCAGGGCGTGCCAGTCGGCCAGCCGGGCCGGACTGACCGCCTCGCCGCCGATCACCACCAGCCGCAGGCAGCCGGGGAGTCGGTCCCCCTGGTCGGTGAGGTGGCGGACCAGCTCGTGCCAGAACGCGGTGGGCAGGTCCAGGACGGTGATCCGCTCGCGCTCGACCAGCCGCAGGAAGCGCGGGAAGGAGCCGCTGTGCGCGTCCCGGTCCAGCACCAGGGCGGCGCCGGCGGTCAGGGTGGGCAGGATCTCCTCGAAGCAGGTGTCCCAGTTCAGCGAGGCGAACTGGAGCACCCGGTCCTCGGGGGTGAGGGCGAAGAGGTCGCGCAGGGCGGCCACGGTGGTGGAGATGGCGCGGCGCGGGGTGAGCACGGGCTTGGGCGTGCCGGTGGAGCCGGAGGTGAAGAGCAGGTAGGCGGGGTCCTCACCGGCGGTCGGCAGCGGCCCGTCGAGCAGCGGCCGGTCGAGCAGCGGCCGGCCGGGCAGTGGCTGATCGGTCAGCGGCCGATCGGTCAGCGGCGCGCCGGTCGCGGGCAGCTCGGCCGGCGCCGGTCCGGCCAGGTCCAGCACGGTCAGCCCGAGGGCGGCCGCCGCGTCCGCGGGCGCGCCGATCGCGGTGCCGCAGCCCGCGGCGGCGAGCAGTGCGGCCTGCCGCTCGGCCGGGAAGGCCGGGTCGATCGGGCAGTACACGCCGCCGGCGGCGAGCACCGCGAGCAGGGCCACCACGGTGGTCGGTGTGCGGTCGGTCCACACCGCGACGGTGCCCGGGCGCGGGCCCACGCGTAATGCGGCGGCGGTGACCAGCTCGGCGAGTTGCCGGTAGCTCAATTCCCGTCCGTGGTGCAGAACAGCCGGGCGATCCGGATATTGCCGGACGCCTTCGGTAAAGGCGTCGAGCAGGTCGGAGTCGTCCGGGGTGATGCCGTCATGGTTTGACATGCCTACCCCAAATAACGCCTGACGAGACCGTGTTCGGGCTCGGCGAATGGGGACTCTACAGTCGAACGTACGCGCCCACAATGGGGTTCGGCGGCCCTGATTCCAAGGGTTCTGACGGACGCTCAGGCGGTTCGAGCAGAGTCATTGTCATGCCCGGGATATTTCTTCGGAAAGGAAATGCGAGGGGAAATGGACCGTCATTCCGAGTGCTTCGGAAAATGGTCCGGCTGAGAATGTCCGACGGGTCCGCCGCTGGTGCGGGGGTGGGTGCGCAGGGCGGCGGAGGAGTCCGTACACCGATCGTTCGGTTTGTCGCGCCGCGCTGGATCTTGCTCAGGTGAATGGCGAACGGTGATCTGTCAGCTGACATGGTTTCGCCATCTGAGACCATCTGTCTCAGTCAGTGGTTGATCTGGTGAGGGGGACGGATGGTCGCGCAGACCGTGGTGGCAGGCGGGACGGGAGTGGCGAGCCGGCGGCGGTGGCTGATGCTGGCGCTCGGGGTGGCCGCGCAGACGGTCGCCTGCCTCTTCGTCTACGGCGTGCCGTACCTGGTCCCGGTGCTGCGCGGCGGGCCGGCGCACCTGTCGCTGGCCCGGGCGGGACTGGTGGTCGCCTGCCCGACGGTGGGACTGCTCGGCTCGCTGGTGGCCTGGGGCGCCCTGGCCGACCGGCGCGGGGAGCGGGTGGTGCTGAGCAGCGGCCTGGGGCTGGGCGCGGTGCTGCTGCTGGTCGCGGCGACGGTCCGCGGCCCGGTGCTGCTCGGGGGCGTGTTCGTGCTGGCGGGGGCCGCCTGCGCGGCCGTCTTCTCGGCCAGCGGGCGGCTGGTGATGGGCTGGTTCGCGGTGGCCGAGCGCGGGCTGGCGATGGGGGTGCGGCAGACCTCGACCCCGCTGGGCCTGGGGTTGGCCGCCGCCACCTGGCCCCCGCTGGCGGCCCGGGGCGGACCGCGGCTGGCCCTGCTCTGCACGGGCGTGCTGATCGCGGTGGTGGCGGTGCTGCTGGCGCTGCTGCTGGTGGACCCGCCGCGGGCGGGCGGGGCGGTGGCCGGGGAGCGGGGCGGATCCCCGTACCGGACCGCCGCGCTGTGGCGGATCCACGCGGCGGGGGCGCTGCTGGTCTGGCCGCAGTTCACCGCCGGGGCCTTCGGGCTGGTGCTGCTGGTCGACGTGCGGCACTGGCAGCCCACGGCGGCGGGCCAACTGATGGCGGTGGGTCAGCTGCTGGGCGCGGCGGCCCGGGTGGGGGCGGGGCGCTGGTCGGACCGGGTGGGCAGTCGGGTGCGGCCGATGCGGCAGCTCGCGCTGGCCACGGCCGTGCTGGTGCTGGTGCTGGCGCTCTGCGCGCGGTGGCCGAGCGCGCTGACGGACGTGGTGCTGGTGCTCGCCTGCGGGCTGACCGCGAGCACCAACGGGCTCTCCTTCACCGCCACCGCCGAACGGGCCGGCCCGGCCTGGTCGGGCCGGGCGCTGGGGGTGCACAACACGGGGCAGAACCTGGTCGCCTCGCTGGCACCGCCGCTGACGGGCGCGCTGATCGGGTGGGCCGGGTACCCGTGGGCGTTCGCGCTGGCGGCGGTGCTGGCGGGGGCGGCGGTGGGAGTGACGCCGGGGGGCCGGTAGCGCGCGGTCCGGAC
>NZ_JBHYKG010000355.1:0-8185 GCF_042741245.1 Kitasatospora sp. NPDC058965 | reverse complement strand
CGTTGGACAGGGTGTAGACCGTGGTCGGGCGGTCGGGCGAGGCGAAGGCGGCGCCGGGGGCGCCGACGGCGGCCAGGGCGCCGCCGAGCACGGCGGTGACGGCCAGGGCGGCGCGGCGGCGCGGGTTCTTCGCAGGGGTCTTCACACCAGGCTCCTCAGCGGGAAGGGGACTTCGTGAGGACCACACTGCGGCCCCGGGGGCTGCCGCGGGAGCCCGTGGGGCGGTTCGCCATCACCCCGTAAGGACGGGGAAAGACCTCGGTAAGGACTGGCCCGGACCGCTGCCGTCACCGGGCCGCGAGGCGGGACCGGACCGTTTCGAGCTGGGTGGTCGCGTCCAGCTCGGCGAACAGGGCGGCGCTGTGCTCCCACTGCTCCCGGGCCGCGGCGGGATCGCCCAGCGCCAAGTGGTCGTCGCCGATCCGCAGGTGACAGCTCGCCAGCGAGAACCGGTCCCCGATCTCGGCGCAGATCTCGCGGGCCTGCCGGTGGCGGGCGAGGGCCCCGGCCGGGTCGGTCGCGCGCTCGACGTCGCCGAGACCGTTGAGCGCGACCAGCCGCCGGGTCCGGTCACCGGCGGCGGTGGCCATCGCCAGTGCCTCGTGCAGCAGTTGCGCGGCCTCGTCGGGTCGGCCGAGCTCGTGCAGCGTGATGCCGAGGTTCGCCAGGGCCCGTCCCTCGGTGACGTGGTCGCCGACCTCCCGGGCCAGCGCGAGGGCCCGGCGGTGGTACGGGACGGCCCGCTCGAAGTCCCCCGTCTGCTCGCAGACCGAGCCGAGGTTGGTCAGCACGATCACCTGGCCCGCCCGGTCACCCGCCGCCTCGTAGGAGGCCATCGCCGAGGTCAGGTGGTCGATCGCCTCCTGATGGCGGCTCAGGTGGGCGTAGGTGACGCCGAGGTTGGTCAGCACCCGGCGCTCGCCGGCCCGGTCCTCGATCGCCCGGAAACCGGCGAGCGCGGCCTGGAAGGAGTCGATGGCGTCCGGGTACCGGCCCAGCAGCCAGTACGACCCGGCCAGGTTCGTCTGGGCGGTGGCGTGCCCGGCCGCGTTGCCGGTGGCCGTGGTGGACTCGGCGGCCGCGCGGTGCAGGGTCAGCGACTTGCCGTAGTGGCCGTAGTGGTCCAGGTAGCGGGCGAGGATCGAGGAGAGGTCGCTGCTGTGCCGGGTGGCGGCCGCGACGGGATGGGTGCCCGCGGTGATCAGGTTGGTCAGCTCGGTGTCGAGCCAGGTCCGGGCGCCCTCGTCGCCGTCCAGCGGATCGGTCGGCGTCGCGGGCCTGGGCGGGTGCGGGCGCCGGTGCGACTCGTGCGGGTAGAGGATGTCCGCCGCCGCTGCCGCGGTGTGGCCGTAGTAGGCGAAGAGCCGCTCCAGCGCGGCCCGCCGGTCGGCCTCGGACTCCTCGGCGCGGGCCAGCCCGTGCGCGTGGTGGCGCAGCAGGTCGTGGAAGGTGTAGCGGCCGGGGGAGCGCTCGATGAGCAGGTGGTGCTCGTGCAACTCGTCGAGCAGGTCCTCGGTGTCGGCCAGCGGCAGCTCGGCGAGCGCGGCCAGGGCGTACGCCGAGAAGTCGTCGCCGGGGTGCAGGCCGGCGAGCCGGAAGAGCCGCTGCTGGTCGGTGTCCAGGGCGTCGTAGGACACCGCGAAGGCGGCGGCGACGCTCTGGTCCTGGGTCCGCAGCTCACCGGGCAGGCCGATCCGGTCCCGCAGCCGGGCCAGCAGGTGGGAGGGGGTCCAGGTGCTGCGGTGCGCCAGGCGGGCGGCGGTGATCCGGATCGCGAGGGGCAGGCGCCCGCAGAGCCGGACGATCTCGGCGACGGCGTCCTCCTCGCCCCCGATCCGCTCCGGGCCGCAGATCCGGCCGAACAGCGCGACGGCCGGGTCCCGGTCGAGCACGTCCAGCGAGAGCGCGCCGGCCCCGGCGAGCGCCGGCATCCGGCGCCGCGAGGTGACCAGCACCAGGCTGCCGGGGGAGCCGGGGAGCAGCGGCCGGACCTGGGCGGCGGTCACCGCGTTGTCCAGCACGATCAGCAGGCGGCGGTCGGCGGCCTCGGTGCGCCACAGCACCGCGCGCTCCTCCGGGTCCGCGGGCAGGGCGTCCTCGCCCACGCCGACGGCGCGCAGCAGGCGGGCCAGTGCGGTGCCGGGGTCCAGCGGGGTCTGGCCGGGTGTGAAGCCGTGCAGGTCGATGAAGACCTGGCCGTCCGGGTACCGGTCCGCCAGGGTGTGGGCGACGTGCACGGCCAGGGCGGTCTTGCCGACCCCGGCCATCCCGTCGATCGCGGAGATCACCACGGCGTTCGTCGCCGGGGCGGCCGCCGCGGCCAGCAGGCGGTCCGTCTCCGGGCCGCGGCCGGTGAAGTCGGCCACGTCCCGGGGCAGGCTGTTGCGCGGCGTGTACCCGGCCGGGGCACCCGCGGCAGCCGGCGGCGGCGCGGCGGCGGTGTCCTCGTCCTCTTCCGCGTCCCCGGCGCCGTCCGGGCCGGGGTCCACCGGCGCGAGCAGCGAGGGGTCCGCGCCGAGGATCCGGCCGTGCAGGTCCGCGACCTGCGCCGAGGGCTCGATCCCGAGCTCCGCGACCAGGCGGGTGCGCAGCTCCTGGTAGACCGCGAGGGCCTCGGCCTGGCGGTCCGCGCCGTAGAGCGCCAGCATCAGCTGACCGTGCAGCGCCTCCCGCAGCGGGTGGGCCCGGGTGAGCCCGCGCAGTTCGGCGACCAGCTCCCGGTGCCGGCCCAGGCCCAGGTCCGCGTCGATCCGGTCCTGCCAGGCCTTCATCCGGGTCTCGTCGAGCTCGTGGGCCCGCGCGGCACCGTCCAGGCCGGGCGGCAGGTCGGTGAACGGCTCTCCGCGCCACAGGTCCAGCGCGCTGCCCAGGGTCCGCCGCGCCGCCGCGACCCGGCCCGCGCGCAGCTGCTCCGCGCCGAGCCGGCAGCCGTCGAGGAACACCTCCACGTCCAGCTCGCCGGGGTCGGTCGCGACCAGGTAGCCGGGCGCCGCGGTCCGCAGCCGCTGCCCCGCCCCGTCGCCCAGCAGCCGGCGCAGGCGCAGCACGTGGTTGCGCAGCCCCGGGCCGGCCGCGGACGGGCGCTGCTCGCCCCAGACTGCCGACGCCAACTGCTCGGCCGGCACCACCCGGTTCGCGTGCAGCAGGAGCATCACCAGCACCGTGCGCGGGATCCCCGAGGGCAGCACCACCTCGTCGTCCCCGACGCCGACGCTCACCGGCCCCAGCAGGTTGAAGCGCACCGGACCAGGACGTTCACTCATCGGTTCCCCGCTCCAAGGCCCGGATGTTGCGGCGATCTTACAGCCGTCAGACGGGCCGCGAATAACGTCCGGAACGCCGCGGGGCGTGCTCCCGGGAGGTCGGCGGACCCCCGGGCGAGCCCCGCGGCCGACAAGCACGCGGCCGGCCGCCCGGGCCCGCCGCAGGGCGCCCGGTGCCCGGCACCGGAAGACGAAGGACATCGCGTGGACACCGCAGGACACCCGCCCCGCCCCGCACTGCCCCCGGCGGCGCGACGCCGACGGGTCTGGGGCGCCGCCGGCCCGCTCCGCCGCACCCGCTGACCGGGCCGTGCCGGTGGGCGCCACGGTCCCGGGCGTCGTGGGGAAAAGCGTCGCGGGGAAAACGAGAAGTGCCGGTCGAGATCGCTCTCGACCGGCACTCGTTCGGTGTCCGAGGGGGGACTTGAACCCCCACGCCCGATAAAGGGCACTAGCACCTCAAGCTAGCGCGTCTGCCATTCCGCCACCCGGACGGGGTGTCGTCCGCTCGGCTTCTCGTGCTCGGTGGGCCGCGCTGACATGGGTAACTGTAGCAAAGAGTGGCTCGGGGGCCCAAAAGCTTTGGGGTGTGGGGGTGGCCGGCGGGTGGACGGCTGGGATCGGGGAGGTTGTGGCGGCCATTTCCTTGGGGCCGGGCGGTGGCTGGGGGAGGATGGCGGGACGTTGAGCGGACACGACGAGGAGTGGGTGTGAGCGAGTCCAAGGCGCAGACGGGTGTGACGGGGGAGTCGGAGGTCGCCGAGATCTGCCGTGACCTGATCCGGATCGACACCAGCAACTACGGGGACGGCTCCGGGCCGGGCGAGCGCAAGGCGGCCGAGTACGTGGCCGAGCAGCTCGCCGAGTTCGGGCTGGAGCCGAGGATCATCGAGTCCGCCAAGGGGCGGGCCTCCACCGTGGTGCGGATCGAGGGCGAGGACCGCTCCCGCCCGGGCCTGCTGATCCACGGGCACACCGACGTGGTGCCGGCCAACGCCGAGGACTGGACCCACCACCCGTTCTCCGGGGAGATCGCGGACGGCTGCGTCTGGGGGCGCGGCGCGGTGGACATGAAGGACATGGACGCGATGACGCTGGCCGTGGTCCGCGACCGGCTGCGGACCGGCCGCAAGCCCCCGCGCGACCTGGTGCTCGCCTTCCTGGCCGACGAGGAGGCCGGCGGCAGCTACGGCGCGCGGTACCTGGTGGACAAGCACGCGGACCTGTTCGAGGGCGTCACCGAGGCGATCGGCGAGGTCGGCGGCTTCTCCTTCACGGTCAACGACAAGGCCCGGCTGTACCTGGTGGAGACGGCCGAGAAGGGCATGCACTGGATGCGGCTCACGGTCGAGGGCCGGGCCGGGCACGGGTCGATGGAGAACGACGACAACGCCATCACCGAGCTGTGCGAGGCGGTGGCCCGGCTCGGCCGGCACCGGTTCCCGCTGCGGATCACCAAGACCGTCGAGGCCTTCCTGAACGAGCTCTCGGACGCGCTGGGGGTCAAGCTCGACCCCAATGACATGGACGAGACGCTGCGGGTGCTGGGCGGGATCGCCAAGATGATCGGCACCACGCTGCGCAACACCGCGCAGCCGACCATGCTCGGCGCCGGCTACAAGGTCAACGTGATCCCCGGGCAGGCCACCGCGCACGTGGACGGGCGCTTCCTGCCCGGCTACGAGGAGGAGTTCCTGGCCGAGCTGGACAAGGTGCTCGGGCCCCGGGTGAAGCGGGAGAGCCTGCACACCGACAAGGCGATCGAGACCAGCTTCGACGGCGCGCTGGTGGAGGCGATGCAGACCGCGCTGCGGGCCGAGGACCCGATCGCCCGGGCGGTGCCGTACTGCCTCTCCGGCGGGACCGACGCGAAGTCCTTCACCGACCTGGGGATCCGCTGCTTCGGCTTCGCGCCGCTGCAGCTGCCGCCGGAGCTGGACTTCGCCGGCATGTTCCACGGGGTGGACGAGCGGGTGCCGGTAGACGGCCTGAAGTTCGGCGTGCGGGTGCTCGACCGGTTCATCGACGCCTGCTGAGCCGCCGGTGGTGGGGTGAGCGGTCCGTCCACCACCGTGTTCCGTCCACCACCGTGTTCCGTCCACCACTGTGTTCCGTCCACCACTGTGTTCCGTCCACCACTGTGTAAGGACTATTGTCCTTCGATCATCCGAGCGACTGATCACCTCAAGGGGTGAATGCGAAAAGCAGGCCGTTCCCCCATTCGGCAGAGCCTCGTTCACTCCTGTGGCGGCACGGTCGACCGTGCCGCTCGGATCATCAGGAGGAAATAGTGAACGTCAAGAAGATCGCTGCTGTCGCCGCCACCGCCGGTGGTCTGATGCTGGCCGGTGCCGGGGTCGCGGCCGCGCACGGTGGTGCGGGTGCCGAGGGCGCGGCCTTCGACTCGCCCGGCGTGCTGTCCGGCAACGTCGTGCAGGTCCCGGTGCACGTTCCGGTCAACGTCTGCGGCAACACCGTTAGCGTGATCGGCCTGCTGAACCCGGCCTTCGGCAACACCTGCGTGAACGGCTGACGCGGTAGCGGCGCGCACACGCGCCAAGAGGGGCGCCCCGAGGTGGGGGCGCCCCTCTTTCGTCGGCAGCGCCGCTCTGAAACCACCTGATCGGGTGAGGAGGGGCTGGTTGGCTCAACCTTTTCGGGCGGTGGTCGTTGAGCAGTGGGCGGGAAAAGCGTTCGTCGGAATTTCCGACCATCACATGTGAGGGGTACCTATGCGACAGGTTGCCAGAAAAGGCATTCTCACCGCCGTCGCCACCGGCAGCGTGCTGGCCTCCACCGCCGGCTACGCGTACGCCGCGGCCGACGCGGAAGGAGCGGCGGCCAACTCGCCCGGTGTCGCCTCGGGCAACACCGTCTCGGTGCCGGTGGAGGCGCCGGTCAACGTCTGCGGCAACACGGTGGACGTGGTCGGTCTGCTGAACCCGGCCTACGGCAACCAGTGCGGGAACAGCTCGCACGGCGGCGGGCACCACGGCGGCGCGCACGGCGGATCCAACGGCGGTGACACCGGGGGCGCCAACGGCGGTTCCGGGGCCGGTGGCGGCGGCAGCTCCGCCGGCGGCACCGAGAACGGTCCGGGCTCCACCGGCGGCACCGAGAACGGTCCCGGCGGGTCCGGCGACCACCGCGGGTCCGGCGACCACGACCACGGCCCGACCGCCGGCAGCTCGGCCTCCGGCGTCAGCCAGGGCTCTCCCGGCGTGGCGTCCGGCAACACCGGCCAGGCCCCGGTCGACGTACCGGTCAACGCCTGCGGCGACACCATCGACGTGATCGGCGCCCTCAACCCCGCGATGGGCAACGACTGCGCCAACCACGGCCCGGTGGTGGCTCCGCCGCCGGCACCGACGCCGCCCGGCTGCTCGCCCGGCGAGAACTCGCCGACCTGCCCGCCCGGCCCGCCGGTCGCGCCCCCCGTGGTGCAGAGCGGGGGCGGCACCCGCACCGCCGTGCAGCCGGTGGCCGCCCAGGCGCCCGCCGCGCAGGCCCCGCAGACCCACCTGGCCTCCACCGGGGTCGAGGGGCTCGGCATCGTGGCGCCGGTCGGCCTGGCGCTGCTGATCGGCGGCGGCGTGCTCTACCGCCGGGCCCGCAGCGCCGCCTGACCCGCCCCACCCCGTTCGGTCGGCGTCGCAGCTCGGCTGCGGCCGCACCTCAGGGTCGTCTCCACCTCAGGTGCGGACCTGCCGGATGATCCGGCGGCGCAGCAGCACGGTGCGGCTGCCGTCCGGGAAGAGCCGGAGCCGGTCCAGCTCCCAATGGCCGTATTCGGCGTGCTCGGTGAGTAGTTGGCGGGCTGCGTTGCGCGACGTGCTGCGCGGCAGGCGCAGCGACTGGTACTCGTACTCCGGCAACCGGACCGGCTTCGGTGGGATCAAGTTCGCCTCCTCAGCGACGGGCGACTGGCTGGGCCGGCGCACCCCCGGGTGCGCGGCCTGCGGCTAGCGTACGACCTGGCACGGACGGTGGCGCCGGTCCGGATCGGACTGGTTCAGATACTGGCCGGTTCCTGTTCACGTCCCGTCCAGCTCCGGTCCGGAGCTGGACGGGAGCAGGCTGCGCCACCGGCCGACCGGTCGGCGCGGACACTGCTCACAAGCCGTCTGATGCATGATCAATTCCCGCATCGGGAGAGCTTTTCCGACGGATTCCTACCCACCTCGGCGCACCCGAAAAGCACACGGTTCGGACATCACGGGTCAAGTTGCCAGGGTTTTGCAAACTCGACGGGTAACCCCTGTGCACCTCGGGCCCGGGTACGGATAGCGTCTGTCCCATGTCTGATGCCGCGCAGCTCACCCGCACCGAGGTACGCGAAGCCGCCGAGGCGGTCAAGGCCGCCATCGACCGCCATCTCGAAGCGGTGTCCAGTACCACCGAAGCCGACGACCCCGCGGTCTTCGCGGCGTACGAGGAGCTGGCCGCGGCGGCCATCCACTACGACCAACTGCTGTACGAGGTCTACGACGAGGTGACCCCGTTCGAGGTCCCCGGCGACGGCGGACCGGGCAGCTACCGGGGTCCGCAGGAGCCGGAGGCGATCAGCGTGCTGATCCGCCGCGACTACCGGATCGCCGACCCGCGCCGGCTGCGCGCCCAGGCGGAGCGGCTGGAGGACTCGCTCGGCCCGGTGCCGGGCCAGCAGGAGGGCGTGCGGGCCGCGGTCGGCGTGGTGTTCGGCGAGTACGAGCCGGACGAGATCGCCGCCCGGGCCGAGGAGTTCGGCCTGGAGGAGGCCGACTCCACGCTCTGGGTGACGGCCGCCGAGTCCGGGGAGCCCGGCGAGTGGCTCTCCGAGCCCTTCGACAGTCCCGATCCGCACCTGCTGCTCTGCCGGTTCGACGTCAGCGAGGTCTACGACGAGGACCCGGACGAGGAGTAGGGCGTGAACGGGTGGGGCC
>NZ_JBHYKG010000354.1:0-8237 GCF_042741245.1 Kitasatospora sp. NPDC058965 | reverse complement strand
CCGGCGGGCCGTCCGCGTCCGCCGGCTCAGTGCGCCTTGGCGGCGGCCGGCCCCGGGCACCGGCCGGACCGGCCGAAGGAGTACCGCCCGGTGATCGTGTAGGTGCCGGGGGCGGGGACGTGCAGCTCGGTCCAGTCGCCCTGCTGGCTCAGGCAGCCCTCGGCGGGCCGCTGGGCGCCCAGCACGCCCAGCCAGGGCGACCAGGGCAGCAGCAGCCGCACCGACCCGGCGGCCGGCACCTCCACGGTGAGCGCGGCCGGCCCGGCCTCGCGCACCACGGCCGGCGGGTCGGCCAGCGGGGTCGCGTCGGCCACCCGGAACAGCCGCCAGCTGCCCTGCTGCCACAGCGGGGTGAGCCAGGGCTGGCCCGCCGCCACCAGCGCCGCCTCGTCCACCGCCGCGTCGTCCGGCCGGTCGCTGGACAGCGCCACGAAGCCGACGCCCCAGCGCAGCAGCCAGGAGTGGTACTCCTCGGCGGAGAGCCGGTCGGTGTAGAAGAGCGGATTGCGGGTCACGTCCGCCTGCCGGTTCCAGCCCCGGGCCAGGTCGACGTAGGGCGCCACCCCGCTGGCCTCCCAGTGCGAGGCCAGCGGCACCACCTCCACCCGCCCGCGGTCCGCGCCCACCCGGTGCAGCTCGTCGATCAGCGCCCGGCCGTCCCGGGCCGGTGCGGAGACCGGCACCGTCACCAGTAGGTCGCCCAGGGTCCGCCCGGACAGCCAGACGGCCACCGCCAGGAACCCGGCCGCCAGGGTGAGCGCGCGCCGCCGGGCCGGCCGGCCCTCCAGCAGCGCGGCCAGCAGCACGGTGCCGGAGAAGAGCAGGCCGAGCCGTTCCACGTTGCTGCCCACCGGCGACGGGATCAGCCAGACCAGCACCACGCCGAGCGCGTACACCAGCGCGCCGCGGCGCAGCGCCCGCCACCGGACCGGGGCCAGCCGGGCGGCGCCCAGCGCGGCGGCCACCACCGGGGCCGCGGTCCACCAGTCGAACGGCTGCTGCCCCTGGAACGGGAAGAGCAGCGCGGTGGCCGCCACCACCAGCACCGGCGAGGCGGCCAGCGGGTAGCTGTCCCGCCGCCGGCCGGTCAGGAAGAGCGCGGCCGCCGCCACCTCCAGGAAGAGCCCGACCACCGGGCTGCCCAGGGTGGCCAGCGCCGCCAGCGCGAACAGCGCGGGACCGCGCAGCCGCGGCCCGCGGTGGGTGAAGGCCAGCACGGTGGCGGCCAGCCCGAAGACCACCCCGATGGCGAAGGTCACCCGGCCGGAGGCCACGTCGCACCAGAGCGCGAAGGCGGTCCACAGGGCCGGCGCGAGCGGCCGGCGCAGCCCCGAGCGGACCAGCAGCAGCGCCGCCAGCCCCGCCGAAGCGGTGCCGGCCAGCACGCCCGTGGTGCGCACCCCCAGCAGGCCCATCAGGTAGGGCGACAGCACGCTGTACGAGGCGATGTGCATGCCGCCGTACCAGGAGAGGTTGTAGGCCGAGTCCGGATGCTGCCGGGCGAAGTCGGTCCAGGCGTACTGGGCGGCCAGGTCGCCCGCGTCGTTGGCCAGCGCGAACGCCCAGACCAGGTGCAGCACGGCGGCCAGCACGGTCGCCGTCACCACCGGGTGACGCGCCGCCCGCCGCAGCGCGCTGCGCAGGTCGGCGGGCGTTCGGGCAGCGGGGAGCACCGGCCCCACGGTGGTCATACGGAGTCTCTTTCGGCACTGGATCGAAGTCGCATCGTCACCGGTAACCTACGATGCCCCGCCTGACGGTACGCCACAGCCCCGGATCCTCGCCGTGGATCCGGGGCTGCGGTCCGGCCGCCACACGGGTGGCGGGCGACCGGAGTCCGGGTCACGCACCGTCCCTGGGCGGCCCGGAGTTCAGGGGTGTACGCGGTGACCGGCCGTCAGCCGAACGGCCATCACCCGATCGGCGCTCAGCCGCGCGAGGCCAGCTCCTTGGCGGCGCGGGCGCAGGTGAGCGCGATCTGGTCCTCGTTCACGGTGGTCAGCTGCCCCTTCTCCACCACGGCGTTGCCGTTGACGAAGAGCGCGGTCAGCGGGGGCAGCGCGCCCATGGTGAGCGCGGCCACCGGGTCGGCGATGGAGGAGTGCATGACGCCGTCCACCTTCCACAGCGCCAGGTCGGCCAGCTTGCCCACCTCGATCGAGCCGATCTCGGCCTGGCGCCCCAGCACCCGGGCGCCGCCCATGGTGCCCAGGCGCAGCGCGCCGCGCGCGGTGAGCGCGTCGGGGCGGCCGTGCAGCCGGTTGATCAGCAGCGCGTTGCGCAGTTCGGTGCCCAGTTCGCCGGACTCGTTCGAGGCGGTGCCGTCCACCCCCAGGCCCACCGGTACGCCGGCCCGGACCATGTCGGGCACCCGGGCGATGCCGGCCGCCAGGCGGGCGTTGGAGGAGGGGCAGTGCGCCACGCCGGTGCCGGTCTCGGCGAACTTGGCGATGTCGGAGTCGTTCATGTGCACGCAGTGCGCCATCCAGACGTCCTCGCCCAGCCAGCCGGTGGACTCGAAGTAGTCGGTCGGGCCCATGCCGAACAGCTCCTTGCAGAACTGCTCCTCCTCGGCCGTCTCGGAGCCGTGGGTGTGCAGCCGCACACCCTTGCGGCGGGCCAGCACGGCGGCCTCGCGCATCAGCTCGGTGGAGACCGAGAACGGCGAGCAGGGCGCGATGGCCACGTGCAGCATCGAGCCGAAGGAGGAGTCGTGCCAGCGGTCCACCGCCGCCTCGGAGGCGATCAGGATGTCCTCGGTCTTCTCCACGGCGTGGTCCGGCGGCAGGCCGCCGTCCTTCTTGCTGCGGTCCATCGAGCCGCGCAGCGCGGTGAAGCGCATGCCGAGCTGCTGGACGGCCTCGATCGAGGCGCCCAGGATGTCGCCGCCGCCCTGCGGGAAGACGTAGTGGTGGTCGCTGGCCGTGGTGCAGCCGGACTTGAGCAGCGCGGCCGCCGAGCCCAGGGTGGCGGCGTGCACCAGCTGGTCGTCGATCCGGGCCCAGGTCGGGTAGAGCGCGACCAGCCAGTCGAAGAGGATGTTGTCCTGGGCCAGGCCGCGGGTGATCCACTGGTAGAAGTGGTGGTGGGTGTTGACCAGGCCGGGTGTCACCAGGTGGCCCTCGGCGTTGATCCGCCGCACCACGTTGTCCAGCCAGGCCGGGGCCGGGCCCGCGCCCACCGACTCGATCAGGTTTCCCTTGATCACGACGTGGCCGCGGGCGTACTCGGTGTCCGCGGCGTCGACGGTGGCGATCGCGGCGTTCTCGATGACGATCCGCTGGTCCGCCGGCGGGGGCTGCACTGCCATGGGTGACTCCTGAGTGAAGTGGGGGAGAGCGCGTCAGGTGCCGCGCGGCCGGCACCGGCGGGTCGGGGAGATGGACCGACCCGATCGGGGCCCGACCGCGCGGACCCGGCCAGGGAATCACCGCCGTCGGGTGGAGCGGCTCCCGAGGGCGGGACGGCGGAGCGAGAATCCCTCGGGCGGGTGCTGCGGGGTGACGACGGGTCAGACCACCGGGATGACCGGGACCACGCCCTCGCGGTGCACGGTGCCCTCGATCAGGCCGTACATCCGGTCCGCGGCGTAGTAGACCTCGTTGTCGTTCTTCAGGCCGAACGGCGCCAGGTCGACCAGGAAGTGGTGCTTGTTCGGCAGCTCCAGACGGACCTCGTCCACCTCGGCGCGGTTGTTCAGCACCCGGGTGCCCATCGCGTGCAGGGTCTGCTGCAGCGAGTAGGAGTAGGTCTCGGCGAACGCCTCCAGCATGTGGCGGCGCACGTGCTGGTAGGAGCGGTTCCAGTTCGGCTGCGGCTCGTTGTCGCGGCCGGTGTAGGAGTACTTCCAACGGGCCGTCACCTGGGTGGCCAGGATCCGGTCGTAGGCCTCCTGCAGGGTGGTGTACTTGTCCTTGATGTAGCCCCAGAACTCGGAGTTGGTCGTGTTCATCACGATCAGGTCCTTGAGGCCGGAGATCACCTGCACGGTGCCGGTCTCGCCGTTGTAGACCACCTCGCAGGTGCGGACCTCACCGCCGTCCCGGACGAAGGAGTGGCCCACCTCCTCGGAGCCGATGAAGCGCGAGGTGTTGTCCGGGGTCTTGATCCGGTTCCAGGAGTACTCCTCCAGCCGGATCCGGGCGCTGTGCACCACGCCGCGCTCGGTGTCCTCGACGAAGTGGCGGGCCAGCAGGATGCCGAAGGCCTCCGCCGACTCGATGCCGTACTCCTTGGCGAAGGCGTACACCGTGTTCTTGGTGGTGTCGGTGGGCAGGCAGTTGGCGTTCGAGCCGGTGAGGTGGACGTCCTCGAACTCGCCCTGGAGGGAGACCGAGACGTTCAGGTCCTTGATCTCGTGACGGGTGCTGTCACGGTAGACCCGGACGATCCGGTTCTCGGCCTTGCCGTACTGGTTCTGACCGAGCACGTGAGTCATAGCCGTCGGCTCCTTTGCTATGTCGGCTGTCTAGCTTCCGCGGTAGACGGAATATCCGAAGGGGTTCAGCAGCAGCGGCACGTGGTAGTGGTGCTGCGCGGGCGCGACCGTGAAGACGATCGAGACCTCGGGAAAGAACGGCGTCCGGTCGGACTGCCGGGCGTAGTACGCGGCGGTGTCGAACGTCAGCCGGACGACCGAGCCCGCCTCCGCGGCCGGCAGGTCCTTGGCCCGGCCGTCGGAGTCCGTGGCGGAGGTGCCGAGCACCGTCCAACCACCCTCGGTGAACAGTCCGAGCTCGACCGGCACACCCTCGGCCGGGCGGCCGAGGCTGGTGTCGAGCACGTGCGTGGAGATGCCAGTCATGGCGTGAATGACCTTACTGGTGGCAGGAAGTGACGTCACGTCAGGCGTGTTGCGAGGGCAACCGCGGGCCGAGGCGTCAGCGGGACTCGTCGAGCAGGCGGCCCAGCCGGATGTCGTTGATCTTGCGCAGCTCGCCGCGGACGATCTCGGCCTCGGTGGCCGCGTCGTTCGGGTAGCGCTCGCGCAGGGCGGCCAGCATGGTGGCCGCGGTGCGCCCGGTGGCGCAGATCAGGAAGACGTGGCCGAACTTGGCCTCGTAGGCGGCGTTGGCCGCGTCCAGGTCGTCCAGGAGTGCTTGGTCCACTCCCTGGATGCCGGCCTGCTCGCGCTCGGAGGTGGCGTCGCCCGCCTTGGGCTTGCCGATCCGGGCGTGGCCGGCCATGGCGTCGGCCAGGTCGGCGACGGTCAGCCGGGCCATCGCGGCGGCGTTGGCCGCCAGCAGTGACGCGCGGTCGGGCCACGGCCGGGTGGCCGCCACGGCGGCGGCCCAGCTCGGGCTGGAGCAGACCTCGAGGAGGAGCTGTTCCAGGTCGGCGGCCTCCGCCGCCGCCAGCGCCCCGAGGGCGCCGGGTGCGTCAACTGACGCGTGGGGGTGGTTGGTCACGGGTGGACCTCCTGAAGAGTGGTGCCACCCGCAAAAACTAGGACCACCACCCCCGGTCGTCAACACTTTGTTGAACCCTTGGTGGTTACGTTTCGAACCGCGGGCCGCGTTCGGCCCACTTCGTGTGTGATCCGCCAAGTGTGTCCGGATCCGCCCGTCGGTCAGACTGGCCCGGTCAGCCGCTCTTCGGGCCGTCCACCTGCCGGTTCAGGTAGTTGTACACCGTGAAGCGGCTGACGCCCAGGGCGGACGCGACCGTCTCCACGCCGTGTCGCACGGTGAAGGCGCCGCGTTCCTCCAACAGGGCGACGACGCGCTGCTTCTCCAGCCGGTCCAGCTCGCTGAGCGGCCGGCCGTCGAACTGGCGGGTCATCTCGGCCAGCAGCCGGTCCAGCGCACTGCTCAGGTGGGGCAGCCGGACGGCGACGGCCGGCTCGCCCTCCCACTCCAGGACCACGTCGTCGGGCTTGGCCTCGCCGACCGCGAGCGCGGTCGCGCCGACCGCGTCCAGCAGCGGCTTTATCGCCAGGGTGAGCGGGTGCTCCAGGGCATCGGTCACTGCGTACCCACTCCTTCGGGGGTGTCGGGGTCCGCGGACCGGTCCGGGACCACGCTGACCTGGAACGAGATCCGGCTGGCGCCGGCGTCCAGGGTGTCGTGCAGCAGTCGGGAGACCGCTGCCAGGACCTGCTCGGCCTCGCCCTCGGCGCTGGTGCCGAACGGGCCGACCGAGACGGCCAGGCCCGCTTCGTCCACCACCCGGCGGGCGGCCACCGCGTGGTCCGGGAAGTTGACCAGCTCGAACGGTTCTGTCGTGAACTCCACCATCAATCGCACTCGCTCACTGTATCGAGGCGCTGGTCAGGGGGATCCGGGAGAGCAGCTTCAACAAAGTGTTGCAGAGTTCTTGACAGTCCCTCGGGGGGACATGGCAAGCTTCCACCAGACAGAATCCCTCTTCCGCATGATGGAAGTTGCGGAATGTCGGAAGAGTGAAAGGTGATGGACGTGACCGCCGCTTCCGGGCACAACTTCACGATCAACCTGTCGATCCTGTTCAGCGAGCTCCCGCTGCTGGAGCGCCCCGCGGCCGCTGCGGCCGCCGGGTTCACCGCGGCCGAGCTGTGGTGGCCGTTCGGCGCCGAGCACACCCCGGCCGAGGCCGAGCTCGACGCCCTGCGCAAGGCCTTCACCGACGCGGGCGTGCAGCTGACCGGCCTGAACTTCCTCGACGACCTGACCAAGGGCGCCAAGGGCACCCTCTCGGTGCCGGCCGAGAACGAGCGGTTCCGGGAGAACATCCCGGTCAGCATCGGCCTGGCCGAGTCGCTCGGCACCAAGGCGCTCAACGCCCTGGTCGGCAACCGGGTCGAGGGCGTGAGCGCGGCCGAGCAGGACGCACTGGCCCTGGAGAACCTGGTGCTGGCCGCCCAGGCCGCGCACTCGATCGGCGCGGTCGTGCTGATCGAGGCGCTGAACCGGGTCGACGCCCCGGACTACCCGCTGCACACCGCCGCGGCCGCCGTCGAGCTGGTCGACCGGGTGAACGCGGCCAGCGGCCTCGGGAACGCCAAGTTCCTCTGCGACCTGTACCACCTGGCCGTCAACGGCGAGGACCTGCCCGCCGTGATCGAGCAGTACGCCGACCGGTTCGGCCACGTGCAGATCGCCGACTTCCCCGGCCGGAACGAGCCCGGCACCGCGGACCTCGACTTCGAGGACCTGCTCGCCCGGCTCACCGCGGCCGGCTACCGGGGCCGGATCGGCCTGGAGTACAAGCCCGCCTCCGGCGTCAGCGCCGACAGCTTCGACTGGCTGCCGCGCGAGCTGCGCGCCGCGAAGTAACCACCCCCTCGTCACCTTCGTAAGGAACCACGCGATGAGCCGCAAGATCGCCTTCATCGGCCTCGGCATCATGGGCAAGCCCATGGCCATCAACCTGGTCAAGGCCGGCCACCACGTGACCGGCTTCAACCTCGAGCAGGCCGCCATCGACGCCCTCGTCGAGGCCGGCGGCCACGGCGCCGGCAGCATCGCCGAGGCGGTGCGCGACGCCGAGGTCGTGATCACCATGGTCCCGGCCGACCCGCACGTCGAGCAGGTCATCCTGGGCGAGGGCGGGGTGCTGGAGAACGCCAAGGCCGGCACGCTGGTGATCGACATGTCCTCGATCACCCCGCAGACCTCGATCAAGGTCGACGCCGCGGCCAAGGAGAAGGGCGTGCGCACCCTGGACGCCCCGGTCTCCGGCGGCGAGGCCGGTGCGATCGAGGCGGTGCTCTCGATCATGGTCGGTGGCGCGGCGGGTGACTTCGCCGAGGCCAAGCCGCTGTTCGACGCGCTGGGCACCACGGTCATCCACGTCGGCCCGGCCGGTGCCGGCCAGACCGTGAAGGCCGCCAACCAGCTGATCGTGGCGATCAACATCCAGGCCGTGGCCGAGGCCGTGGTCTTCCTGGAGAACGCCGGCGTCGACCTGCCCGCCGCGCTGGACGTGCTCGCGGGCGGCCTGGCCGGCTCGACGGTGCTGAACCGCAAGAAGGCCAACATGGTCAACCGCGAGTTCGCCCCGGGCTTCCGGATCGACCTGCACCACAAGGACATGGGCATCGTCACCACCGCCGCCCGCGCGGTGGACGCCCCGCTGCCGCTGGGCGCCGTGGTGGCCCAGCTGGTCGCCTCGGCCCGGGCCAACGGCGACGGCTCGCTGGACCACTCGGCCCTGCTGCGCGGCGTCGAGCGCCTCGCCGGCCGCGAGGTCAAGTAACCCTGCGCCGCGCGGGGGCGGGGCGCGCGGCCCACCCCGTCCGGGCGCATTTACACAAATAC
>NZ_JBHYKG010000353.1:0-8247 GCF_042741245.1 Kitasatospora sp. NPDC058965 | reverse complement strand
GCCGGTAGTGGGCGGCGGGCCGCCCCGGGAGCGACTTCCCGGGGCGGCCCGTCCGCGCTCGGCGGCCCGTAGCAGAGCCCGGCGCCACCGCTGCACGGGGGTCGGTCCGCCCCCGTTCACCCGCCGGCCCACCGTGCGTCACCTGCGCAGATGCCGTAGTGCGCGGTGGGGGAAACGGGTCCAAAATTATCCGATCAATCGGCGGGCCAGCATGCTACAGTCGAAGCAGTTGCAGTTTTGGTTCCCATGAACGTTTGTGTGCGCCTGGCGGTAATCAACCAACAGGCGCATTTGTTTTGTCCGGCGGTCATCTCCGGATGGGGATCGCGGCGACACGAGGTCCACGAGGTGTGGGTCTCGTAGCCCCAGTAGTAGAGGAGACGGTTATGGCTACCGGCACCGTGAAGTGGTTCAACAGCGAAAAGGGCTTCGGCTTCATCGAGCAGGAGGGTGGCGGCCCGGACGTGTTCGCCCACTACTCCAACATCAGCGCGCAGGGCTTCCGTGAGCTGATCGAGGGTCAGAAGGTCGAGTTCGACGTGACCCAGAGCCCCAAGGGCCCGCAGGCTGAGAACATCGCCGTCATCGGCTGACGTCCGGCATCTGCTGGACTCGCCTGACGCAGCGGAGGCCCGCACCGCTTGGTGCGGGCCTCCGTCCATGCCGCCCGACGGCCGGGGCGGCGATTTCCCTCCTCGCGGCCGACCCATGGGTCACCCAGTTGTGGTGGCCGCGCAGGACGGAGAAGTACTGCATGACTGATCAGGCACGCCCGACCGGGGGCCGCGGACGCGGCCGCACCCAGGGCGCTCGCCCGCAGGGCCAGACCGCCGGCCGCCCGCAGGGCGCCCGCACCCAGGCCCAGGGCACCCGACCCGCCCGCTCGCGTGGCGCGGTCAAGGCGCGGGTCGCCGAGCCCGCCGATTTCACCACCGTCACCGGCACCCCGGCCCGCCCGCCGGCCGCGACCTTCGCCGAGCTGGAGATGCCCAAGGGGCTGCTCTCGGCGCTGGCCCGGGAGGGCGTCGTCGAGCCGTTCCCGATCCAGGCCGCCACCCTGCCCGACTCGCTGGCCGGCCGCGACGTGCTCGGCCGCGGCCGCACCGGCTCCGGCAAGACGCTGGCCTTCGGCCTGCCGCTGCTGGCCCGCCTGGCCGGCCGCCGGGCCAACGTCCGCCGCCCGCTGGGCATGGTGCTGGTGCCCACCCGCGAGCTGGCCCAGCAGGTCACCGAGGCGCTCACCCCGTACGCGACCGCCGTCAACCTGCGGATCGCCACCGTGGTCGGCGGGATGTCGATCACCCGCCAGGCCAACGCCCTGCGCCGGGGCAGCGAGCTGCTGGTGGCCACGCCGGGCCGACTGGACGACCTGATCAACCGTCAGGACGTGCAGCTGGACGAGGTGGAGATCACCGTCCTGGACGAGGCCGACCAGATGGCCGACATGGGCTTCCTGCCGCAGGTCACCAAGCTGCTGGAGCAGGTGGTGGAGGGCGGGCAGCGGATGCTCTTCTCGGCCACCCTGGACCGCAACATCGACCGACTGGTGCAGCGCTTCCTCACCGACCCGGTGGTCCACTCGGTCGACCCGTCGGCCGGTGCGGTGACCACGATGGAGCACCACGTGCTGCAGGTCGACCCGGCCGACAAGGCCTCGGCGACCGCGCACATCGCCTCCCGGGACGGCCGGGTGATCATGTTCGTGCACACCAAGCACGGCGCCGACCGGCTGGCCAAGCAGCTGCTGGCCAACGGCGTCCGGGCGGCCGCGCTGCACGGCGGCAAGTCCCAGCCGCAGCGCAACCGGGTGCTCGACCAGTTCCGCGACAGCCACGTCACCGCCTTGATCGCGACCAACGTCGCGGCCCGCGGCATCCACATTGACGGTCTTGACCTGGTGGTCAACGTGGACCCGCCCATTGACCACAAGGACTACCTGCACCGGGGTGGACGCACCGCCCGGGCCGGCGAGTCGGGCACCGTGGTCACCCTGGTGCTGCCCGAGCAGCGGCGCGACATGTCGAAGCTGATGACCAACGCGGGCATCCGCCCGATCACCACCAAGGTCCGCCCCGGCGACGCCGAGCTGACCCGGATCACCGGCGCGCGCACGCCCTCCGGGGTCGCGGTCACGCTGGCCCCGCCGGTGGTGGCTCCGGCGGCGGAGTCGGCCACGGCCGAGAAGCCGGCCGGCGGGCGGTCGCGGGCCGCCACCGGCGACCAGGAGCGCGGCGCCAACCCGTCGCGCAACCGCCGCCGCTCCGGCGGGCGTTCGGGCCTGCCGGCGGACGTGGACATGAACGGCAACCCGAAGCAGCGCCGCCCCAAGCAGCGCCTCGGCGGCGGCGCCGCGAGCGCCACCACCGGCGAGGGCCGGCGGATGGCGGCCGGTTTCATCGGCAAGACGAGCGGTACCGCGAAGCCGGGCAGCGGTTCGAAGAGCGGCTCCAACTACGGCACGGGCCGGCAGCGGCGCGCCGCGCGCTGACGATCCGTCGGTCGGTGTGAGGGTCGGTCCCGGTCGGGGCCGGCCCTCACGCCGTTGCGGCCCGCGCGGCCTCGATCGCCGCGATCAGCGGCGTGATGTCCCGCTCGAAGCTCAGCTCGCGCAGCAGGGTGGTCCACCGCCCGCCCGCGCGCTGCCAGACGAAGCAGTACCGCACCGGGGTGCCGTGCTGCTCGCGGTGCACGACGACCGTGCCCTGGTCGCCGTGCACGAGGGTGGCGAGGAAGCGCACGTCGTCCACCGAGTCGCCGACCCGCTTCCCCTGGTCGCGCACGGCCCGGAAGTGCAGCATGAACTGCTCCTTGGCGAGCGTCGCCACCTGCCCGGCCTCGTCGGTGCGGACGTTCTCGAAGGTCGGGTCGTAGAGCTCGTCCAGGGCTTCCACGTCCATCGCGAGGCCGGCGGCGAGGTACTCGTGCATGCGGGTGATCAGTGACTGGTCCATGGCGGCTCCCGAGGTGCGGACGTCGGGCGGGGGTGCTCCCCGCCCCTGCCGCACCAGGGTCCTCGCCGCCGACGACAGATCGCCTGCACGGCGGTGTCGGCCACCGGCAGCGCGCTGTCAGCGAGCTGACGACCCGTCGGCGGCTCAGGTGCCGTTGGGGGCCGTGCAGTCGGCGGCCGGCGGCGCGCCCGTCGGCCAGGCGAGCGCGACGAACCTGGCGGAGCCGACGAACTTCTTGTCCGCGGTGGTCGGCTGCAGTTCGACCAGCGCCAGCGCCTTGTCGTAGGGGTTGCCGTGGTTGTCCAGGCAGATCCAGCCGCCCGCCCCCTTGACCTTGTTGGCGCCGTGCAGCTGCTGCCAGGCGTCCTTGACGTCGGCCAGGCTCGGCAGCGGGTTCCCGACGGCACTGTTGCGGATCTCGGTGACCGCCGTCCAGATGGTGTCGTGCATGACGATCGTGCGGGAGTCCTTGAGGTCGACGGGTCCGATCGGGCCGATCGGGCCCTTCGCGGCCCGGTCGACGAGCGAGGCGAAGTCGGCGTAGTCCGTGGCCGAGCCGCCGTTGACCGCCGGGCCGGTGGACCACATGTCCGGGTGGGCGAGGGACACGTAGCGCAGCGTCACGTGCTTGGTCAGGGCCGACCAGTCGAGCCCCGGGTCGGTGAGCAGGGAGTTGGCCTCGGAGCCGGTGAGCACCGTGTACGGCTTGGCCTGGCAGCCGCGTGTCCCGAGTTCGTTGATGAACTGCCGCAACTGGACGTACCGGCCGGCGAAGTAGATCGTGGTGGCGTCCGTCTGGCAGATGTTCTGGATCAGCTGCTGGAAGACGTTGGAGGTGTTGCCGGTCGTGCTGATGTCGTCGGGCGACTTGAACAGCTCGGGCTCGTGCGCGGCCGCGGCCTTGGTGGTCCGCTCGAACGCGTCCTTGAGCGTGGTGATGTAGCTGTCGTCCTTGCGGCTGTCCTCCACCACGACCGCGTTCTGCGGTCCGTTCGCGGCGCCGAAGTGGGCCAGGGCGTCGGCCTCCCCGGTGTTGGTGGGAACGACCCGGGCCAGGCTCGGGAACGCGTCGGGCGACTGGTCGCTGTTGGCCAGGTCGTCCCCGGTGATCGCACCGCCCACCACCGGGATGTGCAGGTCGTTGGTGAGGTGGGCGAGGGCGGCCCGGGTGGCCGGGACGCTCCGGTCGAAGCCGGCGACCGCGCGCAGGTTGTCGGTCGGCGACTTCGACAGCTGCCCCAGCTGATCGGTGACGCGGTGCCACTGGGTGCTGTCCGGACCGGGGTTGGCCAGGACCAGTCGGATCAGCGGGGCCTTCGCGTCCGACTCGTGGTTCGCCCGGTACTGCGCGAGGTAGGCGCCCTGGAGCTGGCGCAGGATCCGGTCGTCGTCGTTCCCGTTGCTCGCGGTCATGGGCACCATCACCGCGACGGTGACGTGCGGTTGCTTGCCGATCGCGTCGTTCTCCGCCTTGATCCGGGCGGAGACCTCGTCCAGCGGCTTGCCGAAGCTGAAGCCGCCGTCGGTGACGCCGAAGCACGGGCCGCCCTCCTGGAGCCGCTGCACCCCGGGGGCGCAGGACAGGTCGGGGCTCAGCACGACGTAGCCGGCCCAGACGCCGGCCGCGACCAGCAGGAGAGCGGTCGCCAGGGTCACCGCCTTGGTCAGCCGTCCCGCGCCCGGGGGGAATCCGATCCTCATGTGTTCTCGCTTCCTGTCGGCAGGTCCGGGGCCTGCACGCCCTGCAGCAGGAGTCCGGGCCAGGTGTTCCGGGCCTGGCGCAGAGCACCGCGCTCGTCACTGCTGTTGCTGCACAGGGTTTCCAGCTCGGCCTTGATGTCGGCGATGGTGTTGTCGTCGGGGACGGCCAGCGGGGACGACTGCTGCCACAGCGCGGCCACCAGTCGGCTGATCGCCAGGTGCACCGGGCCCGCGGTCGGGGCGGCGTCCTCGGCGGTGCAGACCGGGCAGGGCGCCGGGGCAGGCCGGTCGGGCATCCGCGGCGGGTGCGGAGCCGCGGAGACGATGTTCACGATCGCCAGCCAGTCGGCCGGACGGTCCGTCGCGAAACGGCGGTGCAGCGCGGACTCGACCTCCGCCGTCTCACCCAGTGCCAGGGTGTGGTGGAGGTACTTGGCCTCCTCCTCCCACGGGCCGGGCACCTGAGCCGGCTTGCCGTAGCCGCTGCGCGCGCGGCGCTGCAGTTGGTCCCAGTCGGTACCCTCGGGCGGCGAGGCCCGCAGGTGGGCGAGGAGCAGGGCGCGCAGCGCGGAGTCGGTCACGAACGGAGCCTTGCCGTCGCCCGCGGTCCAGTTCCGCAACTCCCAGTGGCAGTCCCGCAGGTACGCCTCGGCCTCCTCGATCCGCCCGACGGGGTCGGTCTGCGACCGGAGGTTCAGCAGCCTGACCGCGGCGTCCCGGTCGAGGGCGACCGACAGCAGGCGCAGGCGCTCGCGCAGCTCCGCCGCGGGCAGCAGCTGTGCCAACAGCCGCGTGACGAGTTCCGGATCCCGCTCGGGCCGCAACCGGTCGAGGAACGCGTCGATCTCGGAGCTCCCGTCGAGCCCGTGGAGCTCCTCGAAGACCTCGATCAGCGCGCACGCGGTGCCGGCCCGTCCACCGCCCAGTCGCTCGACGAGCAGCGGGAGGTGCTCCGGGTAGCGCCTGATCACCAGCATCTCCCGGATCTCGGCCTGCCGCACCGGCGGCAGGCCCATCCGCCGCCAGCGCTCACCCGCCGCGCCCGGTGCGTCGGTCAGCAGCGGGACTGACGCCGAGTCACCGCGCGAGGTGGCGACGATGACGGGATACGTGAAGTCGGGCCGGTCCGCGCCCAGGAGGGCGAACGCGCCGTTCAGCCGGGCGCGGAACCGGTCGCCCGGCTTGCCGTCGATGTTGTCGAGCAGCAGCACCGGCCGGGCGGCGTCGTTCCACCGGCGCAGGCGCCCGTAGTTGTCGTCGATGTCCGCGAGCAGTGCGGCGACGAGGAACTTCTCGATCTCTTCGCGGCGCGCGTCCTGCTGCTGGAACACCTGGCCGAACCGGTACAGCTTCTGCACGGCGTCGCCCGGGTAGCGGGCCGCCGGCAGCCGCTTGCCCCACCAGTCCAGCGCTTCCCGGTCGCCGCGCGGCGCGAACAGCAGGTCGCGGGCGGTGGTGGCCGCCGTCCTCACCAGGGCGTCCGCGCCGGGCGGCAGGGCCACCAGGGTGGTGGCGACCGGCGCCAGGGCGTCCAGCCACTGCTTGAGCAACTCCTTGCGCCGCTTGAGGTCGGCGCTGTCCGCCAGGATCGCCTCCCGGAACCGCGCCATCGCCTGCCGGAGTTCGTCAGGAAGCTTGGGCGCGGCCGTGTCGGACCAGGCCGTGACGACCACGAGGCCCAGCGAGAGCCGACGGAACCTCGGCGCTCTGGCGTGCGGAACCTTCAACTGGAGGCGGTCCGAGAGCAGGTACAGCAGATTGGTCAGCTGCGAGGCGCCCGCAGCCTCGTCGCCCGGTAGTCCGGCCAGCTCGTCGAAGCCGAAGTCCGGCGCGGCCAGGTCCGCGCGGACCAGCGGCACCCGGTCGACGTAGTTGGCGTGGAGCTCGTCGAGCAGGGTGGTCTTCCCGCTGCCCCGGCCGCCCACCAGCTCGATCACCGGTGCACCGGGTCGGAACGTCAACGGGTTGCCGTCGTTCCGGTCCCGGTTCAGCCCCACCCATGGCGGCAATAAGCTGTCCAGCACGATTGCCTGGCCGTAATCTCTCACGCGCCCCGCTCTCCCCACACCGAGGACCCCTCGGACGATGGCACGAAGAATACGGTCGGGACCGGGGAAAGGTAAGAGGATTCTGTGATGTGACGATACGTCATATACGCACGAGTGTGCGGCCCGGACCGGACGGGACGGGGCAGGGCCGCTACCGTGCGCCCGCGCCGAACTGTCGGACCAGGGCCAGCAGGCTGAGCGCGAACATCAGGACGCCCAGCGGGAGGTGGACCGCCGGTACGCGGGCGATGCCGAGCACGACCTGGACCGAGGCGAGGAGCAGGAACCCGGACGCGTGGCGGACCGGCCGGGGCGAGCCGCCGCCCGGCTTCCAGGCCAGGACCGCGGCCAGCACGTACAGCATCGACGCCCCGTACATCACGCGCGCGCCGATCCCGTGCAGGGTCTCGCCGTAGGACGTGGTCAGCAGCAGTCCCGCGGTGACGGCCTGCAGGAAGATGGTCAGCGTCTGCAGGGCGATCGCGAGCCGCAGGAACGAGAAGGTCCGGTGCGCCGTCGTCGGGGTGGTCATGTCGCGGTCCTCTTCTCCGCCCGGAGGCAGTGGTCGGTAGGGTCTCACCAGTCCGACGAGGCGGGACCGAAAAAGGTAAGGCGAGGGGTGGCCGGGGAGCATGGGGGGCACGGGGGAGGCCGGGGCGGGCACCGGCGGGACCATCGGCGAGCGGCGCCAACTGGTCAACATCGCCTACCGGTTGCTCGGTTCGCTGGCCGAGTCGGAGGACGCCGTGCAGGAGGCCTATGCGCGCTGGTACGCGCTGCCGCCCGGCCGGCGGGCGGAGATCGTGGCGCCCGGTGCGTGGCTGACCACGGTGACCGGGCGGATCTGTCTTGACCTGCTCGGCTCGGCGCGGGTCCGGCGGGAGCGCTACGTCGGCGCGTGGCTGCCCGAGCCGCTGCCGGACCGCGCCGAGTGGGGCCCGGCCGGGGCGGGCGGCGCCGGGGGCGGCGACCTCGCCGACCTGGTGGTGCTGGACGAATCGGTCGCGATGGCCTTCCTCGTCGTCCTGGACGCGATGACGCCCGCCGAGCGGGTCGCCTTCGTCCTGCACGACGTGTTCCGGTACCCCTTCGCCGAGATCGCCGACGTGCTCGGCCGCACTCCCGCCGCCTGCAAGCAGTTGGCGGCCTCCGGCCGCCGTCGGCTGGGCGCCCCCCGCACGCCGGTGCCGGCGGCCGGGCGGGCGGCGGCGGTGCGGCGGGTCCAGCAGGCCTGGGAGGCCAAGGACATCGCAGCCCTGGTCGCCGTGCTGGACCCGGCCGCCGTGATGACCGCCGACGGCGGGGGCCTGGCGGGGGCCGCGCTGCGCCCGATCGAGGGCGGCGCGCAGATCGCGCAGTACATGGTCGCCATCGCGGACAAGGCGCCCGGACTCGAACTCCTGCTGCGGTCGGTCAACGGCGGGGGCGGGGGGGGGGGCCCGGGCGGCCGGGGGGGGGTGTGCCCGGGGCCGGGGGGGGGGGGGGGCCCGCGGCGCCCCCCCCGGATGGGGGGGCGCCCAAACCCCGGACCTGGGGCGAGGGGGCGG
>NZ_JBHYKG010000352.1:4107-8276 GCF_042741245.1 Kitasatospora sp. NPDC058965 | reverse complement strand
GGGTGGGCCACCCCCGGGGGGGGGGCCCGACCCGGCCTCTTCGCGTCCCGGGGACAGGCCGCTCGGGGTTCACCGGACTGTCAGCGGCGGCGGGTAGGGTGATCACCGGTGTAACGCCGAGGGGCCCCGCGGCGATGGACAGTGCAGAGGTCCAGCCTCCGGGCGGGCCTTGACGAACGGCTGAAGGCGCGCGATTCTCAAGGCGCGCGCCGACACCCCGAGGGCGGTCGGCCGTTAGTTTGGGTGGCTCCCGGATGCATAACCGGGGGTCGCGGCGGGAAATGACTCCACGTGAGTCGCGGTGCCGGCCTCCTCGGTGGGGTGGGGCACCGCAGCAGTGCGCACGGCCGCCAGGGCCGTTCGAGCGGTACGGGCAGTACGCGACGGAGGGAGCGTCCGATTCGGTCTCCGAATCAGGACTGGACAGCAGTGTGGCATTTGGCTACACTGTCCCTTTGCGCTGCCTGTTAGCTGCTCCGTGACTCGTCGCCCGGAGTCTGCGCTGCCCTGACCTGGGATTTCTTCCCTCGGCAAGGCCCGGCCGGTATGCGCGTAGTGAGCTCCGAGCCCTCGGAAGGACCCCCCTCTTGGCCGCGCCGCGCAACGCCTCGAACAATTCCGCCGCATCCACCGCCCCGCTCCGCGTCTCGTTCGCGAAGATCAAGGAGCCCCTCGAGGTACCCAACCTCCTGGCCCTGCAGACCGAGAGCTTTGACTGGCTGCTCGGCAACGCGGCCTGGAAGTCCCGGGTCGAGGAGGCGCTGGAGTCCGGTCAGGACGTCCCCACCAAGTCCGGTCTGGAGGAGATCTTCGAGGAGATCTCCCCGATCGAGGACTTCAGCGGGTCGATGTCGCTGACCTTCCGCGACCACCGTTTCGAGCCGCCGAAGAACTCCATTGACGAGTGCAAGGACCGCGACTTCACCTACGCGGCCCCGCTCTTCGTCACGGCCGAGTTCACCAACAACGAGACCGGTGAGATCAAGTCTCAGACGGTCTTCATGGGCGACTTCCCGCTCATGACCCACAAGGGCACGTTCGTGATCAACGGCACCGAGCGTGTCGTCGTCTCGCAGCTGGTCCGCTCCCCGGGCGTCTACTTCGACTCCACCCTGGACAAGGTGTCCGACAAGGACATCTTCTCCGCCAAGATCATCCCCTCCCGCGGTGCCTGGCTGGAGATGGAGATCGACAAGCGCGACATGGTCGGTGTCCGCATCGACCGCAAGCGCAAGCAGTCGGTCACCGTGCTGCTGAAGGCCCTCGGCTGGACCAACGAGATGATCCTCGAGGAGTTCGGCGAGTACGAGTCGATGCGCGCCACCCTGGAGAAGGACCACACCCAGGGCCAGGACGACGCGCTGCTGGACATCTACCGCAAGCTGCGTCCGGGGGAGCCGCCGACCCGCGAGGCCGCGCAGACGCTGTTGGAGAACCTGTACTTCAACCCGAAGCGCTACGACCTGGCGAAGGTCGGCCGGTACAAGGTGAACCGCAAGCTCGGCAACGCGGAGTCGCTGGACTCCGGCGTGCTCACCGAGCCCGACATCATCGGCACCATCAAGTACCTGGTGAAGCTGCACGCGGGCGAGGCCGAGTGGCGTGACGACGAGGGCCGCGACATCGTGGTCGAGGTGGACGACATCGACCACTTCGGCAACCGTCGCCTGCGCAACGTCGGCGAGCTGATCCAGAACCAGGTCCGCACCGGCCTGGCCCGCATGGAGCGCGTCGTCCGCGAGCGGATGACCACCCAGGACGTCGAGGCGATCACGCCGCAGACCCTGATCAACATCCGGCCGGTCGTCGCCTCCATCAAGGAGTTCTTCGGCACCAGCCAGCTGTCCCAGTTCATGGACCAGACCAACCCGCTGTCGGGTCTGACCCACAAGCGCCGCCTGTCGGCGCTGGGTCCCGGTGGTCTGTCCCGTGAGCGGGCCGGCTTCGAGGTCCGTGACGTGCACCCCTCGCACTACGGCCGGATGTGTCCGATCGAGACCCCGGAAGGCCCGAACATCGGTCTGATCGGGTCGCTCGCCTCGTACGGCCGGGTGAACGCCTTCGGCTTCATCGAGACCCCGTACCGCAAGGTCGACGAGAACGGTGTCGTCACCGAGCACGTCGACTACCTGACCGCCGACGAGGAGGACCGCTACGTCATCGCGCAGGCCAACGCGCCGCTGACGGGCGACAACCACTTCGCCGAGCCCCGCGTCCTGGTCCGCCGCCGCGGCGGCGAGATCGACTACGTGCCGGGCACCGAGGTCGACTACATGGACGTCTCGCCGCGCCAGATGGTGTCGGTCGCGACCGCCATGATCCCGTTCCTCGAGCACGACGACGCCAACCGCGCGCTCATGGGCTCGAACATGATGCGCCAGGCCGTCCCGCTGCTGCGCAGCGAGGCGCCGCTGGTCGGCACCGGCATGGAGTACCGCTGCGCGGTCGACGCGGCCGACGTGATCACCGCCGAGAAGGCCGGTGTGGTGCAGGAGGTCTCGGCCGACTACGTCACCGTGGCCAACGACGACGGCACGTACAACACCTACCGCGCCGCCAAGTTCACCCGCTCGAACCAGGGCACCGCGTTCAACCAGAAGGTCCTGGTCGACGAGGGGCAGCGGGTCGAGGCGCACCAGGTGCTGGCCGACGGCCCGTGCACCGACGAGGGCGAGATGGCCCTCGGCAAGAACCTGCTCGTGGCGTTCATGTCGTGGGAGGGTCACAACTACGAGGACGCGATCATCCTGTCGCAGCGCCTCGTCCAGGACGACGTCCTCTCCTCGATCCACATCGAGGAGCACGAGGTCGACGCCCGTGACACCAAGCTCGGCCCCGAGGAGATCACCCGGGACATCCCGAACGTCTCCGAGGAGGTCCTCGCCGACCTCGACGAGCGCGGCATCATCCGGATCGGTGCGGACGTCGTCACCGGCGACATCCTGGTCGGCAAGGTCACCCCGAAGGGCGAGACCGAGCTGACCCCGGAGGAGCGCCTGCTCCGCGCGATCTTCGGTGAGAAGGCCCGCGAGGTCCGCGACACCTCGCTGAAGGTGCCGCACGGCGAGTCCGGCAAGGTCATCGGCGTCCGGGTGTTCGACCGCGAGGAGGGCGACGAGCTCCCGCCGGGCGTCAACCAGCTGGTCCGCGTCTACGTGGCCCAGAAGCGCAAGATCACCAACGGTGACAAGCTGGCCGGCCGCCACGGCAACAAGGGTGTCATCTCCAAGATCCTGCCGGTCGAGGACATGCCGTTCCTCGCCGACGGCACCCCGGTCGACATCATCCTCAACCCGCTGGGTGTCCCGTCCCGAATGAACCCGGGACAGGTCCTGGAGATCCACCTCGGCTGGCTCGCCCAGCAGGGCTGGGACGTCTCCGGCCTGGCCGACGAGTGGGCCCGCCGCCTGCAGGCGATCGGCGCCGACACGGTCGAGGGCGGCACCAACCTCGCCACCCCGGTCTTCGACGGCGCCCGCGAGGACGAGATCACCGGTCTGCTGGACAACACCACCCTCACCCGTGACGGTGAGCGCCTGGTGAACTCCACCGGCAAGGCCCAGCTGTTCGACGGCCGCTCCGGCGAGCCGTTCCCGATGCCGATCTCGGTCGGCTACATGTACATCCTCAAGCTGCACCACCTGGTCGACGACAAGCTGCACGCCCGCTCGACCGGTCCGTACTCGATGATCACCCAGCAGCCGCTCGGTGGTAAGGCGCAGTTCGGTGGTCAGCGCTTCGGTGAGATGGAGGTGTGGGCCCTTGAGGCGTACGGCGCGGCCTACGCGCTGCAGGAGCTGCTCACCATCAAGTCCGACGACGTCCTGGGCCGCGTGAAGGTCTACGAGGCGATCGTCAAGGGCGAGAACATCCCCGAGCCCGGCATTCCCGAGTCCTTCAAGGTCCTCATCAAGGAAATGCAGTCGCTCTGCCTCAACGTGGAGGTGCTGTCCTCGGACGGTTCCAACATCGAGCTGCGGGACTCCGACGAGGACGTGTTCCGCGCCGCCGAGGAGCTCGGCATCGACCTGTCCCGGCGCGAGCCGAGCAGCGTCGAAGAGGTCTGACGGAGGTGGGGCCGGGCGGTCGAAGGGCAGGCCGGCCCCCCCCCCCGCCCCCCGCACACCACAGACAGACACTCGGAATAACAAAGAGGGGGTGACGACCAG
>NZ_JBHYKG010000352.1:0-4097 GCF_042741245.1 Kitasatospora sp. NPDC058965 | reverse complement strand
GCCGCCGCCTCGCTCCGGCGCGCCCCCCCCCGCGCCCCTGTTTTGGGTTGGGGGGGGGGGGGGCGCGCGAGCCGTCCCCCGCCCCCGCCCCGCCCCCAGGCCCCCCTCAGACCACAGACAGACTCTCGAATTACGAAAGAGGGCTTGACGACCAGTGCTTGACGTCAACTTCTTCGACGAGCTCCGCATCGGCCTGGCCACGGCTGACGACATCCGCCAGTGGTCCCACGGCGAGGTCAAGAAGCCGGAGACCATCAACTACCGCACGCTGAAGCCGGAAAAGGACGGCCTTTTCTGCGAGAAGATCTTCGGTCCCACCCGGGACTGGGAGTGCTACTGCGGTAAGTACAAGCGCGTCCGCTTCAAGGGCATCATCTGCGAGCGCTGCGGCGTCGAGGTGACCCGCGCCAAGGTGCGCCGCGAGCGGATGGGCCACATCGAGCTGGCCGCCCCGGTCACCCACATCTGGTACTTCAAGGGTGTCCCGTCCCGCCTGGGCTACCTGCTGGACCTGGCGCCGAAGGACCTCGAGAAGGTCATCTACTTCGCCGCCTACATGATCACCTGGGTGGACGACGAGCGCCGCCAGCGCGACCTGCCCTCGCTCGAGGCGCACGTCTCGGTCGAGCGCCAGCAGATCGAGAACCGCCGCGACGCCGACCTCGAGGCCCGCGCCAAGAAGGCCGAGACCGACCTGGCCGAGCTGGAGGCCGAGGGCGCCAAGGCCGACGTGCGCCGCAAGGTGCGCGAGGGTGCCGAGCGCGAGATGAAGCAGCTGCGCGACCGCGCGCAGCGCGAGATCGACCGCCTCGACGAGGTCTGGGCCCGGTTCAAGAACCTCAAGGTCCAGGACCTGGAGGGCGACGAGCTGCTCTACCGCGAGCTGCGCGACCGGTTCGGCACCTACTTCTCCGGTTCGATGGGCGCCGCCGCGCTCAAGGACCGGCTGGAGAGCTTCGACCTGGCCGAGGAGGCCGAGCGCCTCCGCGAGATCATCCGCACCGGCAAGGGCCAGAAGAAGACCCGTGCGCTCAAGCGCCTCAAGGTCGTCTCCGCCTTCCTGCAGACCAGCAACAAGCCCAACGGCATGGTGCTGGACTGCGTCCCGGTGATCCCGCCGGACCTGCGTCCGATGGTCCAGCTCGACGGTGGCCGGTTCGCCACCTCCGACCTGAACGACCTGTACCGCCGCGTGATCAACCGCAACAACCGCCTGAAGCGCCTGCTCGACCTCGGGGCTCCCGAGATCATCGTGAACAACGAGAAGCGCATGCTCCAGGAGGCGGTCGACGCCCTCTTCGACAACGGCCGCCGCGGCCGCCCGGTGACGGGCCCCGGCAACCGTCCGCTGAAGTCCCTCAGCGACATGCTGAAGGGCAAGCAGGGTCGTTTCCGCCAGAACCTGCTCGGCAAGCGCGTCGACTACTCGGCCCGTTCGGTCATCGTCGTCGGCCCGCAGCTCAAGCTGCACCAGTGCGGCCTGCCCAAGGCCATGGCGCTGGAGCTCTTCAAGCCGTTCGTGATGAAGCGCCTGGTCGACCTGAACCACGCGCAGAACATCAAGTCGGCCAAGCGCATGGTCGAGCGCGCCCGCCCGGTGGTGTGGGACGTCCTCGAAGAGGTCATCGCCGAGCACCCGGTGCTGCTGAACCGTGCGCCCACCCTGCACCGCCTGGGCATCCAGGCCTTCGAGCCGCAGCTGGTCGAGGGCAAGGCCATCCAGATCCACCCGCTCGTCTGCACCGCGTTCAACGCGGACTTCGACGGTGACCAGATGGCCGTCCACCTCCCGCTGAGCGCGGAGGCCCAGGCCGAGGCCCGCATCCTGATGCTGTCCTCGAACAACATCCTGAAGCCGGCCGACGGTCGCCCCGTCACCATGCCGACCCAGGACATGGTGCTCGGTCTGTTCTTCCTGACCTCGGACCGCGAGGACGTGAAGGGCACCGGTCGCTCCTTCTCGTCGACCGCCGAGGCGATCATGGCCTTCGACGCGCGCGAGCTGGCCGTGCAGGCGCCGATCAACCTGCGCCTGCCGATCGGCACCGTGCCGCCGCGGGGCTGGACCCCGCCGGTGGACGAGGAGTTCGGCGACGGCCAGCCGTCCTGGACCGAGGGCGAGTCGTTCCGGCTCACCACGACCCTGGGCCGCGCGCTCTTCAACGAGCTGCTGCCCGAGGACTACCCGTTCGTCGACTACGAGGTGGGCAAGAAGCAGCTCTCCGCGATCGTCAACGACCTGGCCGAGCGGTACCCCAAGGTCGTCGTCGCGGCGACCCTGGACAACCTGAAGGCGGCCGGCTTCCACTGGTCGACCCGTTCGGGCGTCACCGTCTCGATCTCCGACGTCGTGGTCCCGCCGAGCAAGCCGCAGATCCTCGAGGGCTACGAGGCGCAGGCCGAGAAGGTCCAGAAGAACTACGAGCGCGGTCTGATGACCAACGACGAGCGCAAGCAGGAGCTCGTCAACATCTGGACCAAGGCGACCAACGAGGTCGCCGAGGCGATGAACGCGAACTTCCCGAAGACGAACCCCATCTTCATGATGGTCGACTCGGGCGCCCGCGGAAACATGATGCAGATGCGTCAGATCGCCGGTATGCGTGGTCTGGTGTCGAACGCCAAGAACGAGACCATCCCGCGTCCCATCAAGGCCTCGTTCCGTGAGGGCCTGTCCGTGCTGGAGTACTTCATCTCCACCCACGGTGCCCGTAAGGGTCTGGCCGACACCGCGCTGCGCACCGCCGACTCGGGTTACCTGACCCGTCGTCTGGTGGACGTCTCGCAGGACGTGATCATCCGCGAGGAGGACTGCGGCACCGAGCGCGGCCTCAAGCTGGCGATCGGCGTGGTCGGCGAGGACGGCGTGCTGCGCAAGACGGACGACGTCGAGACCAGCGTGTACGCCCGCATGCTGGCCGAGGACATCACCGTCGACGGCCGGCTCATCGCGACCGCCAACACCGACCTCGGTGACGTGCTGATCGACGAGCTGATCCGCCTGGGCATCGGCGAGGTCAAGACCCGCTCGATCCTGACCTGCGAGTCGGCCGTCGGCACCTGTGCCTTCTGCTACGGCCGTTCGCTGGCCACCGGCAAGCTGGTCGACATCGGTGAGGCGGTCGGCATCATCGCCGCCCAGTCCATCGGTGAGCCCGGTACCCAGCTGACGATGCGTACCTTCCACACCGGTGGTGTGGCCGGTGACGACATCACCCAGGGTCTGCCCCGTGTCGTCGAGCTCTTCGAGGCCCGTACCCCGAAGGGTGTGGCCCCGATCTCGGAGGCCGCCGGCCGGGCCCGGATCGAGGACACCGAGAAGACCCGCAAGATCGTCATCACCCCGGACGACGGCACCGACGAGGTCGCGTACCCCGTCTCCAAGCGCGTCAAGCTCCTGGTGAGCGAGGGCGAGCAGGTCGAGGTCGGCCAGAAGCTGACCATGGGTGCCACCAACCCGCACGACGTGCTGCGGATCATGGGCCAGCGCGCCGTCCAGGTCCACCTGGTCGCCGAGGTCCAGAAGGTCTACAACTCGCAGGGCGTGTCGATCCACGACAAGCACATCGAGATCATCATCCGGCAGATGCTCCGCCGCGTGACGATCATCGAGTCGGGCGACGCCGAGCTGCTCCCGGGCGAGCTGGTCGAGCGCGGCCGGTTCGAGACCGAGAACCGTCGGGTGGTCTCCGAGGGCGGTCACCCCGCCTCCGGTCGTCCGCAGCTGATGGGTATCACCAAGGCCTCGCTGGCCACCGAGTCCTGGCTGTCGGCCGCCTCCTTCCAGGAGACGACCCGGGTGCTCACCGACGCGGCGATCCACGCCAAGTCGGACCCGCTGCTGGGCCTCAAGGAGAACGTCATCCTCGGTAAGCTCATCCCGGCCGGTACGGGTCTGCCCCGCTACCGCAACATCCGGGTCGAGCCGACCGAGGAGGCCAAGGCCGCGATGTACTCGGCCGTCGGCTACGACGACTACGACCTGTCGCCCTTCGGCGCCGGCTCCGGCCAGGCGGTCCCGCTGGACGACTACGACTACGGCCCGTACACCGGCTGAGTCCAGGTCCGAACGCCGCAGGGCGGCCACCCCCCGTGGG
>NZ_JBHYKG010000351.1:0-8325 GCF_042741245.1 Kitasatospora sp. NPDC058965 | reverse complement strand
GTGCGGGCCTCACCCGCTGGTGTTGGGGTTTCCCCCTCACTCGTTCGGAGGTGTTGATGCCTCGGGTGGCGGCTCGTCAGCGCGGGCGAGCCACGCTCACTGTCGACGCAACCCCCGCCACCGGGCGCACAGGCGGCGCACGATCAGGCTCACCATGGTGGCTACCCCGCCGCGATCGCGGTCAGCACCCGGGTGCGGGCCGCCTTCGCGGCCGGGAGCACCGCCGCGGCCAGGCCCGCCACCGCCGCGCCCACCAGGACCGCGAGGATGGTGGCCCACGGGATGCTCAGTGCGGTGATCCCGTACAGGGTCAGCACCCGCTGGCCGGCCACGCCCCAGGCGAGCCCCAACCCCAACCCCAGCAGCGCACCGTGGACCGCGATCAGCACCGACTCCAGGCGGACCATCCGGCCCACCTGACCCCGCGAGGTGCCGACCGCGCGGAGCAGGCCGATCTCGCGGGTGCGCTCGATCACCGACAGGGCCAGGGTGTTGACGACGCCGAGCACGGCGATCACGATCGCCAGCGCGAGCAGGGCGTAGACCAGGTACAGGACGGTGTCGACCTGCCCGGTGACCGCCTTCTTGTAGTCGGCCTGGCTCTGCACCGTCACCTGGGGGTAAGGGGCGAGGGCGGCATCGAGCGCCTTGCGGTCCGTCCCCGGCGCGGTGGTGAGGTAGAGGGTGAAGTCCTGGGCCTCGGGAGCGAACCGGCTCAGCGTGTCCAGCGAGACCTCCCAGCTGCCGCCGTCCTTGCCCGCGCCCGCCGGGGGCTTGCTGATCGCACCGACCGTCAGGGTTCCCGTGTTCCCGTTCAGGAAGTGCAGTTCGACCGTCGAACCGATGGTCAGACGGTCCGCCGTGGCGGTGGTCTGATCGACCATCAGCTCTCCGGCCGCCACGTTCGCCGTCGAGCCCGCGACGTACTGCGGCTTCACGGCCCGGTCGACCGTGGCGACGTCGACGCCGGAGACCACCAGCTGGTACCCGTTCAGGTGCGCCACCGCGTAGCGCTGGCGGGTGACGGCCACGACTCCGGGCACGGCCGCGACCTTCGCCGTGACCTCGTGCCCGATCGGCGTGGCCCCGTTCCCCGACAGCACGTAGTCGGCGCCGAAGGTGTTGTCCACGTCCCGGTTCACCGAGGTGGTGAGCGAGGCCGCCAGCACCGCCACCGCACCCACCAGCGAGAGGCTGATCATCAGCGCCCCGGCCGTGGCCCCGGTGCGACGGGGGTTGCGGACCGCGTTCAGCCGGCTCATCCGCCCCACCGCGCCGAACAGCGCCGGGAACGGGGCGCCGAGCCCGTACACCACCACCCGCGAGAGCGTGGGGCCGAGCACCACCAGCGCCACCAGGGAGGTGACGATGCCGCCGCCGAGCAGGCCCGCCGCCGTGACCAGGGTGGCGTGGTGGGTGGCCGCGCCGTACAGCAGTCCCAGGCCCGCCACCAGGAGCACGGCACCCAGCACGGTCCGGCGCACCAGCCGCGGCGCGGGCGGCACCGCCGCCTCGCGCAGCGCGGCCATCGGCGGGATGCGGGAGGCGCGCCGGGCCGGCAGGTAGGCGGCGACCAGCGTCACCACCACTCCGACCGCGTAGGCGGCGACCGGGGTCACGGGGCTGATGACCAGGGCCGTGCCGGACAGGTCCACCCCGAACCCGGAGATCAGCGACGTGAGTCCGGCCGCCAGCCCGATCCCGGCCGCGAGCCCGAGCGTGGAACCCAGGACGCCCAGCAGCAGCGCCTCCGTCAGCACCGCCCGCAGCACCTGCCCGCGCCCGGCGCCCAGCGCCCGCAGCAGCCCGAGCTCGCGCGTCCGCTGCGCGACCAGCATGGAGAAGGTGTTGAGGATCAGGAAGATCCCGACCAGCACCGCCAGCCCCGCGAACCCGAGCAGCGCCGTGGTCACCACCCCGAGGAAGGAGCTGATCTGCTGGGCGGCCGTCTGCGCCTGCTCCTCCTTGGTGGCCACCGAGTACCCGTCACCCAGCGCGGCCTTGATCGCCCGCTGCGCGGCCAGGTGGCCGGTGCCCGGCGCCGTGTCCACGGTGATCCCGGTGAACCGGTCGGGCTTGCCGAGCAGCGCCCGCTGCGCGGTGGCGGTGTCGACGTACGCCATGGTCACGCCGGGGTTCCCACTGGTGTAGTCGACCACTCCCACCAGCGTGCCCGGCAGCGAGCCCGCCGGTGTGAGCACGTGGAGCGTGTCGCCCAGCCGCAGGCCCTTGTGCCGCACGCTCGCCCGGTCGAGCACGATCTCGCCGGCCGAGGTCGGCGCGTGCCCCTGGACCAGGTGGACCTGCGGGTCGTCGTACCAGTTCTGACCGAGCGTCGGGGCGCCGGTGGTCGGGCCGACCGCCTTGTCGTCCTTGTCGACCACGGTCAGGTTCTGCAGCGAGACCTGTCCGTGCGCGGCCCGCACCCCGGGCACGGCGGCCACCTTCGCCACCACGCTCGCGGGCAGGGTCGGCACCTCACCGGACAGGCCGCGGTCCTCCACCTCGGGGGTGAAGGCCTGCTTCGGCTTCACGGTGACGTCGGCCGCCGTCGAGCCGGCGATGCCGGCGAAGGCGAGGTCGATGGTGTCGGAGAACACCAGGGTGCCCGAGACGAAGGCCACCCCGAGCAGCACGGCGAGGGTGGACAGGGCCATCCGGCCCTTGTGGGCGAGGAAGGTGCGCAGGCTTGCCTTGAACACGGGTCAGCTCCTGCGTCCGGCGCCGTCGAACTGCTGCATCCGGTCCAGCACCGTGGCCGCGGTCGGCTCGACCAGCTCGTCCACGATCCGGCCGTCGGCGAGGAACAGCACGCGGTCGGCGTACCCGGCGGCGACCGGGTCGTGGGTGACCATCACGACGGTCTGCCCGAGGTCGTCCACCGAGCGGCGGAGGAAGCCGAGCACCTCGGCACCGGCCCGCGAGTCCAGGTTGCCGGTGGGCTCGTCGGCGAACACGATCTCCGGCTTGCCCGCCAGCGCCCGGGCGCACGCCACCCGCTGCTGCTGGCCGCCGGACAGCTCGGTCGGGCGGTGGTGCAGCCGGTCCGTCAGTCCGACCGCGGTCACCACCTGGTCCAGCCAGTCCCGGTCCGCCGTCCGGCCCGCGACGTCGCCGGGCAGCGTGATGTTCTCCAGCGCGGTCAGGGTCGGCAGCAGGTTGAAGGCCTGGAAGACGAAGCCGATCCGGTCCCGGCGCAGCTGGGTGAGCTGCTTGTCCTTGAGCCGGGTGAGCTCGGTGTCGCCGATGAAGACCTGCCCGGCGCTCGCACCGTCCAGGCCGGCGAGGCAGTGCATGAGGGTGGACTTCCCGGAGCCGGACGGGCCCATGATCGCGACGAACTCGCCGTGCCGGACGGCCATGCTCACCGCGTCCAGCGCGATCACCCGGGTCTCGCCGCTGCCGTACGCCTTGGTCAGCGACTCGGCCCGGGCCACCACGGTCCGCCGGGCGCGGCCTGCCACCGCTGCTGTGCTCACGCACTGCCTCCTGAGTGGGCCACGCCACCCTGTGGGCATGGCAGACTGCGGACCCGCAGATACTTCTACAGGTCCGTAGAACTTCTACGTGAATGTAGAAGATAGCGCAGGAGGTGACCACCCGTGAGCGGGCACGAACCGGCCGAGGGCCGGGCCAAGGGCGAGCTGGCGGCCGAGGTCCTGGCCGTGCTGCACGCAGCCGCCCCTGCCGAGCTGACCCCCGGTGAGGTGCTGGACGGCCTGGCCGACACCCGGCTCGCCTACACCACCGTGGTCACCACGCTCACCCGGCTGCACGACAAGGGCGTGCTGCGGCGCACCAAGCGCGGCCGGGCCTACGCCTACGCCCCCGTCGCCGACGAGTCGGGCCTGGCCGCCCGCCGGATGCGCAAGGTGCTGGACGGACGCAGCGACCGCGAGGCCGTCCTCGCCCACTTCGTCGACGAGCTCTCCGACGACGACGAGGAGTTGCTGCGCCGCCTCCTCGACCTCGGGCAGTAGGCCCCGGTGCGCGTCGCCGTCTACCTGCCGCTGCTGCTGCCGCTGCTGGCCGCGCTGCTGGCCCGGCCGGCCGGTGAGCAACTGCCGCCCCGGCAGGCCACCTGGCTGCTCACCGTCGGCGCGCTGCTGCTCGCCACCGCCAGTACCGCGACCCTGGGCATGCTCGCCGTCACCGGCCTGATCCGGATCCCGCTGCTGGCCCACCTCGCGCACGACCACTGGTCGGCCCGTGCCGCCCAGCACCACGACCCGGCGCGACTGTCCACCGCCGCGCTCGCCGCTGCCCTGCTCGCCGCCCTGGCGGCGACGGCCGGCCGGATGCTCTGGCGGCGGGTCCGCACCCTGGCGCTCTCGATCGGCGAGGCTGCCTGCCTGCCCGGGCGCGACCAACTGGTGGTGGTCGACGCGCCCGGCGCCGAGGCCTACGCGGTACCCGGCCGACCCGGCCGGATCGTGGTCTCCACCGGGATGCTCGGGGCGCTCGACCCCGCCGAGCAGCAGGTCCTGCTGGCGCACGAGCGGGCCCACCTGACCCACCGTCACTACCTGTTCGTGGCCTGCGCCCAGCTCGCCGCCGCGGCCAATCCGTTGCTGCGCCCACTGGCCGCCACGGTCGGCTACACCGTGGAGCGGTGGGCCGACGAACGGGCCGCGGCCGCCGTCGGCGACCGCGCCCGGGTGGCCCGCACCATCGGGAAGGCGGCTCTCGCGGCCCGCCGCACCCGCGGTCGCGGCTGGCTGCCGGGCGGGGCGCTCGGGATCCTGGGGCGGCTGGTGCCGGGCGGGCTGCTGCACCGCTTCGGGCCGGGACCGGCCGGTCCCGGCCCGGTCCCCCGCCGGGTCAGCGCGCTGCTCACCGCCCCCGCTCCCCGACTGGGCTGGCCCTCGGCCGCGCTGGCCGGCCTGGTGCTGGCCACCGCGCTCTGCGTGCTGGAGGCCGGGCTGGACCTGGAATCGCTGCTGGAGCTGGCCAAGTACGCGGCCGTCGGTCACCACTGACCGCCCGACCGCGCGTCCGCTGTCCCGATCGCCCCGGGACGCGGTACGAATTGTCACAGGATCCGATCGGCGAGGAGGACCACCGGGTGAGCGTCAGCAGTTGGCTGCAGGGTCTGCCCGGACCGCTGGTGTACGCGGCGGTCGGTGGGCTGGTCTTCGCCGAGGACGCGATCTTCGTGGGGTTCGTGCTGCCCGGTGAGACGGCGGCGGTGCTCGGCGGGGTGATCGCGCACCAGGGACGGGTGAACGTCTGGTGGCTCGGCGCCCTCGTGGTGCTGGCCGCGATCGTCGGGGACAGCGTCGGCTACCAGGTCGGCCACCGGTACGGCGACCGGATCCTGACCATCGGTCCGCTGCGCCGGCACCAGCGCAGGATCGGCGAGGCCAAGGAGTTCATCGGCCGGCGCGGCGCCAGCGCGGTCTTCCTCGGCCGCTTCATCGCCTTCTTCCGCGCCATGATGCCCGCGCTGGCCGGCATCTCCCGAATGCCGTACCGCCGGTTCCTGCTCTACAACGCGCTCGGCGGGCTGGTCTGGGGCGTCGGCTTCGTCGCGCTGGGCTACTTCGCCGGCGCCGCGTACAGCCGGATCGAGGCCCTGGTCGGGCGGGGCCTGGCGGTGCTGGTCGCCGTCCTGGTGATCGCCGCCCTGGTGGTCTGGCGGCTGCGCAAGCACCGCCGGGAGCAGGACGCGGAGCAGGACCGCCCGAACGGCGACTGAGCGGTCCGTCCGCGTCCCGCGCCCGGACCCGGTGTCAGCCCCAGGACGGGTCGACCAGCCAGCTGGTGTCGTCGTTCCACAGGCCGGTGGCGTCCCAGGCGTTGCTGCCGCCGAAGCTCGCGAGGTAGCCGGTGTAGGCGTAGTGGCGCAGGTACTTGTCGGGGTAGTTGGCCGACTGGAACGAGTAGCCCTTGCCGCTGTTGCCCCCGCCCGGGCAGAAGGTGGCGTCCTGGGCGAACTGGGAGGTGCCGTCGTTCGGGTCCAGGTACAGCTCGAAGTCGAAGTGGCGCAGGTAGTGGCCCGCGGAGTTGGCCGACTCGAAGGAGAGGCAGGCGCTGTTCGCCAGGCCGGTGTGCACGATCCAGCTGGCGTCGGCCTTGTCCGTGGCCGGGCTCGACGCGGTGATCCGGGAGAGGACCACCTTGGTGTCGGCGTCGTCGTGGCGCAGGTAGTCCGAGGTGCAGCACGCGGTGGTGGCCTGCAGCGAGACCCGCGAGCCGGGCGCGACGGCGCCGGCGGGGGCCGAGGTGCGGTAGCCGGCCGCGGCGACGTTGGCCTGGACGGCGTTCTCGGTGGCGTCCGTCGGGTAGCCCGCGGTCATCACGCCCTCGTAGAAGGTGCCGTCGGAGCTGTCGCTGTTGTCCCCGCCGATGCCGAGGATGATGGCGCCCTCCTTGTGCATCGGGTTGTAGCCGGCCGCGTTCGGGCGGGCCCCGCTGTAGTAGGTGGACAGGCTGCCCGTCTGGGCGTCGGCGGCCCGGATCGCCCACTGGTTCGGGGCGCCCTTGACCATGGCGGTCAGGAAGCGGTGGCTGACCGACGGGTCGTTGGCGTTGTAGCCGGTGCTCAGCCCGGAGAACAGGCCGTTCTCCTGATCGGCCATCACCCAGGGGCCGTTGCCGGTGCCGGAGCCCCAGACCTTGATGGAGCCGAAGTAGACGGCCTCCATGTGGCCGTTGCCGGTGTCGGTGTTGCTGGTCTCGGCATTGCCGTAGTCGAAGCAGCAGCCGGCGTCGTAGTGGGTGCCGTCCAGGACGGCGTACATGCCCTCCGGCTGGTCGCCGGTGGCGATGCCCGAGGTGTGGTCGTTGCGGTACCCGGTGCCGGGGGCGATGTAGACGCCGTACGCCGCGTGGCCGTTGACCGTGACCGGGGCGGCGGTGGCGTTCGCCAGATTGTCGGGGCCCGGCGCGGCGCCGCCCGCGGGGGCCTGGGTGAGGTGGTTGCCCTTGCCGGACTGGTCGTAGATGACGGTGATGACGCAGCTGGTGCCCGCACAGAACGCGTCCTGCGCGGCGGCGTCGGCGTAGCCGCCGGTGCTCAGCGGGCCGATGTTCCTGGTCGCCCCGTCCGAGGCGCGCCGCACCTGGTAGAGCGGGCCGCCGTACCCGGCGTACAGGGCCCGGGTGGTGCTGTGCGCGGCGACGCAGGGCGTGCCGCCGGCGGCGTACAGGTCGCACGGGCCCTGGGTGGCGGCCGCGGCCGCGCCGCTCAGAGTGGTGACGCCGACCAGGGCGCCGGCCAGCACCGCCAACGCGGCCCCGACCCGGGCCAACCTGGCCCGGACCGGGTGCTGCGGCCGCCTGTCCGTGGTGTCTCGCATGGGGTCTCCCTGCTCGTGGGTGGGGGGTGGGAGGATCAATGTGAGCGTTAACATGAACCGCCGTCACGGACGGCTGCGCGTGTACCGGGGTTCGAGTCGAGGAGATTGCCGCACCCCTGGCGGAGCGTCAAGGGGGTGCGCGGGATCCGGCGGTAAGTTACACGGCCGCGGGCCGGCCCGGCCGGGGGCACGAAAACGACAACGGCACGGAGTCCACCGACTCCCTGCCGTGATCAAGGTATAACGCACCGGGGGCCTTGCGGCAAGGCCCCCGGCCTGCCGCAGAATCTCCGCTCGAAGCCACTACCTGGGGAAACGGGGCACCTGATGATCGACGTGATCGTGGCCGGCGGCGGGCCGACCGGCCTGATGCTGGCGGCCGAGCTGCGGCTGCACGGGGTACGGGTGGTCGTGCTGGAGAAGCTGGCGGAGCCCACTCGCGAGTCGCGCGGGCGCGGCCTGCACACCCGCAGCGTGGAGATCATGGACCAGCGCGGACTGCTCGACCGGTTCCGCGCGGCCGGCGAGGAGTTCCGGGTCGGCGGCTTCTTCGGCGGCATCCACAAGGAGTGGCCGGAGCAGCTGGACACCGCGCACCCGTACGGGCTGTCGATCCTGCAGCCGGCCACCGAGCGGCTGCTGCGCGAGCGGGCCGTGGAGCTGGGGGCCGAGCTGCGCCCCGGCTGCGAGCTGGTCGGGCTCGCCCAGGACGCCGACGGGGTGGACGTCGAGCTGGCGGACGGCACCCGGCTGCGCTCGCGCTACCTGGTCGGCTGCGACGGCGGGCGCAGCACGGTGCGGCGCCGGCTCGGGATCGAGTTCGCGGGCGAGCCGGCGACGGTCGAGACGCTGCTCGGCGACCTGGAGCTGACGGCCGATCAGCAGCACGTGGCCGCGGTGGTCGCCGAGGTGCGCCGCACCCACCTGCGGTTCGGGGTGATCCCCAACACGGACGGCACGTTCCGGGTGGTGGTGCCGGCCGCCGAGGTGACCGAGGACCGGGGCGCGGCGCCCTCCCTGGAGG
>NZ_JBHYKG010000350.1:0-8399 GCF_042741245.1 Kitasatospora sp. NPDC058965 | reverse complement strand
GGTGCACGACCGCGTGGGGGCGGTCGGCACGGCGCCTGTCCGTTTCGGCGGGCGGTCCGGGCGGCCGGCGCCGGCGGTCCGCTCAGTCGAGGTCGAACTCGCCGTCCTGGGCGCCGAGCACGAAGGCCCGCCACTCCTCCTGCGTGAAGACCAGCACCGGACCGTCCGGGAACCGCCCGTCCCGCATCGCGATGTACCCGTCCACGAAGGCGATCTGGACGTCCCCGGGGGACCCGTCCTCCTGCTGGGCCGAGAGCCACTCGGCCCCCGTGGTGTCCAGCTTGGGCTTGCCGGACGCCGGCCCGGCGGCCTGGCCGGAGTTGGTCTCGGTCGACACTGGTGGTGCTCCTCCCGAAGGTCCGTCAACTGCCCCAGATTATCCCGCCGGACCCCTTCCGGGCTGCGCTTTCGGGTCGATCGCGACCCCGTCCGGCGCGGGCGCGGGACGCCGCGCGCCGGGTTTGCGACAGTGGGCGGGAACCGGCCGAGAGCGGGGAGCAGACCATGGCACAGATCAGTCCACGCGGGTCCGGGGCCGACGTGATCCCGATCGGCGAGGCGCCCTCGGCGGTCCGGGTGCCCAGTCAGGCGCCGGTCCGCTCGGCCGTCCTGGGCCGGGTCGGGGTGGTGGTGGTCTCGCACAGCCGGGAGCTGGCCGAGGACGTGGCCGACCTGGCCCGGGCGATGGCCCAGAACGGCGACCCGTCACCGGTGGAGCCCACCGGCGGGCACCCCGGGGACGGGCTGGGCAGCAGCGCCCTGCTGCTGGCCGCGGCGGCCCGCCGGGTCGACCAGGGGCACGGGGTCGCCGTGCTGGCCGACCTGCCGGCGGCCGTCCAGACCGTGCTCGCGGTGCTGGCCGCGGCCGACGAGCACGGGCTGCCGTTCCCGGTCCGGTTCGCCGACGCGCCGCTGGTGGAGGGCACGGTGGCCGCCGTGGCGACCGCCTCGGCCGGCGGCGACCTGGCGGCCGTGGTGGACGCGGCCGAGGAGACCTACCGCCAGCGCAAGCTCTGACGCCCGCCCGACCGCCGTCGGAAACCTCGTGCCGGACCCCTACACGGACCGTGTCCGGGCGGCTACCATCGGCTCCGCCCGCCGTCCCGGGCACCGATTGCGGAAGGAGTCCGTGCTGCGATGCGCGTGGTCGTCACCGGCGGAGCCGGATTCGTCGGCGCCAACCTGGCTGCCGCGCTGCTCGGCTGCCCGCGGGTGACCGAGGTCCGCGTGGTCGACGACTTCAGCACCGGCCGCAAGGCGCACCTGGCCGAGCTGGAGGTGAACCTCTTCGAGGGTTCGGTGCTCGACCCGGACCTGCTGGACGAGGCGCTCGACGGCGCCCAGGCGGTGGTGCACCTGGCCGGCCTGCCCGGCGGAGCGCCCGTCCGGCACCGGGCCGACGGCCACCTGGCCAACGCCAACGGCACCCTCCAGGTGCTGGAGGCCGCCCGCCGGGCCGGCAACCTGCACGTGGTGGCGGCCTCCCCGGTCACCGCCGCGGCCCTGGGCCCGACCGCCGAGCGGACCCCGTACGCGGTGGGCGCGCTCGCCGCCGAGGGGTACCTGTCGGCGTACCAGCACTGCTACGGGCTGCCGGTGCTCACCCTGCGGCTGCACGAGGTCTTCGGTCCGCTGCAGCCGACCGTGCCGGGCTGGCCCGCGCTGGTGCCAGGCTTCGTCGCCGCCGCGCTGGCCGGCGAGCCGCTGCTGGTGCCCGACGGGGGCGAGCAGCGCCGGGACTTCAGCTACGTGGGCACGGTGGCCGAGGTGCTGCGGGCGGCGGTGCTGCGGCGGCTGACCGCGCCCGGGCCGGTGGACCTGGCCTGCGGCACCGTCGCCGGGGTGCTGGAGCTGGCCGGCGAGCTGGGCGCGGTGCTCGGGCGCCCGCTGCCGCTGGTGCGGACGGTCGCCCGCCCCGGACCGACGGAACCGGAGCTGCCGGATCCGGCCCCGCTGCGGGCCCTGCTGCCCGACCTGGACCCGCTGCCGCTGCGCGCCGCGCTCGACCGCACGGTGGCCTGGTCGCGGCGCCGCTGAGCCCGATTCCGCGGCCCGGGCGAACGTCAGTCCCATCGCGTACAACCATCTGCGGGGCGCGGGAGTCTGCACTGCGTCGAGGGAGTTCACGCCGGGTCAGACCGGCCTCGCCTGGGGAGCACCGTGCCGCGATCGCACATCGGTACGCCGGACCTGCCGGCCGCCGCCGTCCTGCCCATCCACCTGCCCACCGCCCCGTCCGCCGCCGCGCCGGGGACGCTCGCCGACCCGCCCGGCGAGCGGCTGGCCTCGTGGCTGGTCCATACCGGCTGCGCGCGCCCGTTCCTGCGTGCACAGGCCGCCCGCCGCCTCACGGTGCTCGCCTACGGGCGGGTCACCGACCAGCGGGCGTTCGGCGCCCAGCTGGACCGCCTCTGCCGGGTGGCGGTGCCGGTCTCGCTGCCGGCGCTGGAGCAGGCCCTGGCGCAGGAGCAGCCGCTGCCGCCGCGCAGCGTCCTGATCACCTTCGACGACGCGGACCGCACGGTCCTGGAGCACGCGCTGCCCGCGCTGACGGCCCGTGGCCTGCCGGCGGTGGCGTTCGTCGCGACCGAGCTGGTCGGCAGCTCCCGGCCGAGCTGGCGGGAGGAGGCGGCGTTCCTGCTGGCGCACGGGGGCAGTGCGCGGGCGCTGCGGGCGGGCGGGCCGGCCGCCCGGCTGGCGCAGCTGGTCGCGCTGCCCGATCCGGACCGCCGGCGCAGCCTGCACGAGCTGCGGGTGAGCGCGCGGGCCGGTGCGCCCGGCCGGGTCCGGCTGACCCCGGCGGAACTGCGGCACCTGGTGGCGGCGCGGGTGGCGGTGGGCAGCCAGTGCACCGGCGACCCGGAGCTGCCGCGGTGCGACGAGGCGACAGTGCGCGCGGAGGTGCAGGGGGCGCACCAGGCGCTCACCGGGTGGCTGGGGGCGGCGCCGACGGCGTTCGCGTACCCCGGCGGCTCCCCCGACCCGCGCACCGCGGCGCTGCTGGTCGATCTGGGCTACCGCACGGCGTTCCTGACGGACCACCGGCTCAGCCCGCGCCTGCCGCGCTCGGCGCTGCAGATCAGCCGGCTGCCGGCCGACGCGACGGCCGACCCCGACCGGTTCGAGGCGACCCTGGCGGGGCTGCCCCGGAGACGCTGAGCAGCGGGGGCGGGGGCGGGACCCGCGTCCCGCCCCTCGGACCACCGCGGCCGCGAGCGGCTCAGACCACCGCGGCCGCGAGCAGCGAGCGCCCCTGCGGGTACGCGCCCGCGGCGGCGGGCAGCTCGCCCGGCCGGCCGGTCAGCAGCACGGTGAGGGTGCCCGAGCCGGTGCGGGCCAGCGCCTGCGGCGCGATCCGGCGCAGCGCCTGCGCCGCCACCGCGTCCGCCGAGCCGAGCAGCACCAGGTCCGGGGCGGCCTGCGGCGCGACCGCCGCCCGGATCAGGTCGCCCACCAGCTCGTAGTGGGTGCAGCCGAGCACCAGCACCTCGACGCCCGCGGGGGTCAGCGCGGCGGCCGCGCCGATCGCCCGCTCCAGCGCCGCCCGGTCCGCGTGCTCGACCGCGTCCGCCAGCCCCGGGCAGGGCACCTCGGTGATCTCCGCGCCGCCGCCGAACTCCTCGATCAGCCCGCGCTGGTAGGCGCTGCCGGTGGTGGCCGGGGTGGCCCAGATCGCCACCTTGCCGCCGCCCGCCGCCGCCGGCTTGATCGCCGGCACCGTCCCGATCACCGGGATGCCCGGCTCCAGCTCGGCCCGCAGCGCGTCCAGCGCGTGCACGGTCGCGGTGTTGCAGGCCACCACCAGCGCGTCCGGCCGGTGCTCGGCCGCCGCCCGGGCGCAGGCCAGTGCGTGCTCGGTCAGGTCGGCCGTGGTCCGCGGGCCCCACGGCATGCCGTCGGGATCGCACGACACCACCAGGTCGGCGTCCGGGCGCAGCTCACGCAGCGCGGCGGCGGCCGGCAGCAGGCCGATTCCCGAGTCCACCAGTGCGATCTTCACAAGGGAGGACCCTAGCCGATCCGACGAAGTCCCCCCACGAGGCGAGGCCGTGCGCCCGGCTGCGGGCCGCGGCGCGGTCGGGTGCGGCAGACTGCCAGCGTGACGCTGATGCTGTGGGTGACGGGTCTGTCGCTGGTCTGCTGGCTCTGGTTGGCGCTCGGGCAGGGGTTCTTCTGGCGGACCGACCAGCGGCTGCCCCCGCACCGCCCGGAGCCGGCCCACTGGCCCGAGGTGGCGGTGGTGGTCCCGGCCCGCGACGAGGCGGCGGTCCTCCCGCTCAGCCTGCCCGGCCTGCTGGCCCAGAAGTACCCCGGCCGGGCCCGGGTGATCCTGGTCGACGACCACAGCTCGGACGGCACCGCCGACACCGCCCGCCGACTGGCCGCCGGCGGCGGGCTGCCGCTGACCGTCACCACCCCGCCCCCGCTGCCGGCCGGCTGGACCGGCAAGCTCTGGGCCGTGCGGCACGGGGTCGAGCTGGCCGGGCAGGCCGAACTCCTCCTCCTCACCGACGCCGACATCGCGCACGGCCCGCAGACCCTGGCCGCCCTGGTGGCCGCCGCCGAGGCGGGCGGGCCGCCGGACCGGCTGGACCTGGTCTCGCAGATGGCCCGGCTGCGCACCGAGACCGGCTGGGAGCGGCTGATCGTGCCGGCCTTCGTCTACTTCTTCGCCCAGCTCTACCCGTTCCGGTGGAGCAACCGGCCCGGCTCGCGCACCGCCGCCGCGGCCGGCGGCTGCTCGCTGGTGCGCCGGGCGGCGCTGGAGCGGGCCGGCGGCGTCGAGGTGATCCGCGGCGCGGTGATCGACGACGTGTCCCTGGCCCGCGCGGTCAAGCGGACCGGCGGCCGGACCTGGCTCGGTCTTTCCGAGCGCTCCCCCGAGCTGGCGGTCACCAGCGTCCGCCCGTACCAGGGCCTCGGACCGCTGTGGCGGATGGTCTCCCGCAGCGCCTACGCCCAGCTGCGCCACTCGCCGGCGCTGCTGCTGGGCACGGTGCTCGGCCTGGCGCTGATCTACCTGGTCCCGCCGCTGGCCGCGGTGGCGGGCGCGGCCGGCGGCGCGCTCCCGCTGCTCGGCCTCGGCGCCGGCGCCTGGGCGGTGATGACGGTGACCTACCTGCCGATGGTCCGCTACTACGACCGCCCGGCCCCGGCCGCGCTGCTGCTGCCGTTCACCGCACTGCTCTACCTGGCGATGACGGTGGACTCGGCCGTGCAGCACTACCGCGGCCGGGGCGCCGCCTGGAAGGGGCGCACCTACTGAGGGCGCGGGACCGCCCGGATCAGTGCTTGGCGGCGCGGACCTGGGCGAGCAGCTGGTCCAGCACCGCGGGGATCTGCTCCACCCCGCCGGCCTTGGTCGGCGAGGTGGCCCACTGGCCCTGCACCACGGCGGTGGGCAGCTCGTTCACCTCGTACCGGACCCGGTCGTCGGGCGCCTGGTCGACCTCGCGGCGCACCTCGTCCGACTCGTAGGCGGTGACGAACTTCTGCCGGTCCACCTGCTGGCCCTGCGCCCAGTCGGCCGCGGCCTGCTCCGTGGTGAGGTCCAGGCCGTCCTGGCGCACCGCCCGGAACACCGCCTGCTGCAGCCGGTCGACCTGGCCCAGCTTGTCCAGCGTGAAGTAGAGCCGGGCGTGCGCCCGCTGCTCGTCCTGCTCGGGGGAGCCGGCCCAGACCGCGGGGATCCGGTGCAGCACCACGTCCGCGGGCTGCCGGGCCGCCCACTCCTCCAGCGGCTGCTCCAGCAGCTGGGAGTGCAGGCAGCCGTACCAGAACACCTCCACCACCTCGCGCTTGCCGCTGTCGCGGACCTGCTGCGGGTGGCGCAGCGTGCTGTACGGGGCGTCCGCCCCGGCGGGCAGCGGGGCGAGGGCGCTGCTCAACGCGGAAACCGCGGAGACGGCCAGGACGACGGCGCGGGTGACGGTCTTCATACCGCCACCGTGTCAGCCGGCCGCGCCGGGCCGCCGACTGACGCGCCATCGGTCCCCCGATCGGATCAATCGAGGTCCGGGACCGCCGGCTCCCGGACCGCCCGGGCCTCGTCCGCCGTCCGGGCCTCTTCGGCCGTCCGGGCCGCGGGCACCGCCGCCCCGGTGACCTGCTTCGCCTGCGCCTCGAAGAACCGCAGCAGCTCCACCGGGAAGGGCAGCACCAGGGTCGAGTTCTTCTCCGCCGCCACCTCCACCACGGTCTGCAGCAGCCGCAGCTGCATCGCCGCCGGCGTCCCGTCCATCAGCGCGGCCGCCTCGGCCAGCTTGGTCGCCGCCTGGTACTCGCCGTCGGCGGTGATGATCCGGGCCCGCCGCTCACGGTCCGCCTCGGCCTGACGCGCCATCGAGCGCTTCATCGAGTCGGGCAGCGCGACGTCCTTGATCTCCACCCGGTCGATGTGCACGCCCCAGCCGGTCGCGGGGCTCTCCAGCATCAGCTCCAGGCCGCGGTGCAGCTGCTCGCGGCCGGAGAGCAGGTCGTCCAGCTCGCTCTTGCCGATGACCGAGCGCAGCGAGGTCTGCGCCACCTGGAGCATCGCGAACTGGTAGTTCTGCACGTCCACGGTCGCCAGGATCGGCTCGACCACCCGGAAGTAGAGCACCGCGTCCACCCGGACCGTGACGTTGTCCTTGGTGATGCCCTCCTGGGCCGGCACCGGCATGGTGACCACCTGCACATTGACCTTGCGCATCCGGTCCACCACCGGGACCAGCAGGGTCAGCCCCGGCTCGCGGACCCGGCCGCGCACCCGGCCGAGCCGGAAGACGACGCCCCGCTCGTACTGCTGCACCACGCGCACACCGGTGACCGACCAGAGGACGAGGACCGCCAACAGGACCACGATCAGAGCAGGCATGTCCGAAAGTATGCGCGCAAACCCGGCCAGTGCACAGGGGTCGGGCCGGGTCCGTCGGTGCTTGTACGAAAGAGCCGGACGCCCCGTCAGTTCCTGCCGCGGCACTACGCGGAACGGGTGACGCGAGTTGGACCCGGGCCCGGCGGCTTGGCCAGGATGGCCGGGCGACCGGGCGGCCAGCCCCCCGCGCTCCCCTCACCCATCCCTGGAGTCTCAGCCGTGTTCAAGGGCTTCCGCAGCTTCCTGCTGCGTGGAAACGTCGTCGACCTGGCGGTCGGTATCGTCATCGGTGCGGCCTTCACCGCCGTGGTGACCGGCTTCGTCACCGCCTTCCTGACCCCGCTGGTCGGCGTGGCCATGGGCGCGGTGGGCGACTTCACCAAGGAGAGCTTCACGGTCGCCAACACCCAGTTCCCCTACGGCGCCTTCCTGAACGCGCTGATCAGCTTCGTGCTGATCGCCGCGGTGATCTACTTCGCGGTGGTGCTCCCGATCGGCAAGCTGCAGGCGAAGTTCGAGAAGCCCAAGGCGGCCGAGCCGGCCAAGGTGGACTGCCCGCAGTGCCTCAGCAAGATCCCGGCCGCGGCCGTGCGCTGCGCCCACTGCACCTCCGAGGTGGCCGGACAGCCCGGTTTCCCTGCTCAGGCGCTGCAGCGCGGCTGACCGAGTGCGCCGTTGTGAGCCCCCCGGCGTGGGGGGCTCACGTGTGCGAACTGGTCACGATTCGACCGCCCCTGACCGGATTTCGACGGAGAAATGTCCGTTCTTCTCCCGTTCGAGGGGTTTGTGTCGGCGAAGACTGCGTAAACAACTTGAACTATCCCCCCTCCCAGTCTCCTCAGGGGCGCATTCTGGGCTTACGGTATGCCCCATGACCTCGCCCCGCCCCTACGACGGAGTCGGTTACTACCCTCCGTCCTTCTCTTCGGGCACGCCCATCTACGACAGCTTGGTCGCAGAGCGCGGAGTCCCGCAGATCGCGCCGATCAACGTGCCGGCAGCCCTGCCGCCGGCCCCCATGTCCACGCCGTCCTACGGGTCGGCGATGGAATCCACCAGCCTGCTGCCCGCGCTGCCGCCCGCCCGGCTCGCGCTCGGCCCGGGCCCGAGCGGCGGCTACCAGAGCGCCCCGCCGATGTCCGGCTACGGCGCCCAGCCGTACGTCCCGGCACCGCGGTTGCCCGGACAGCCGGTGCCCGGCTACCCGCAGCCGGCCGCCGCCCAGCCCTGGGACCAGTCGGGCGCGCTCCGGCCCGCCCCGGTCGGCCCCGCGCCGATGGCCCCGGTCCGCCCGGTGCCGCCGCAGCAGTTCTTCCAGCAGAACACCACCCAGCAGGGCCTGCCGACCCAGCAGCCGTACCAGCCGCAGCCCGGCAGCCAGCAGGGTTACCAGCAGCAGCAGTTCGGGCAGAGCCAGTTCGGACAGGGGCAGTTCGGACAGCAGCAGCAGCCCTATCCGGGGCAGGTCTACTGACCGAGGAGCAACACCGGTCGGTTGACCGAGGGGGACGGTCGTCTCCGGGCCGCCCGGCCCGCCGTGCGC
>NZ_JBHYKG010000349.1:0-8404 GCF_042741245.1 Kitasatospora sp. NPDC058965 | reverse complement strand
AGATGTCGTACCGTCAGCTCCACGACCGGGTCGAGGCACTGGCCGCGCAGATCGAGCCGGGCAGCGTGGTCGCGGTGCTCGCCGAGCGCGGGCCCGCCGCGCTGGTCGGCCTGCTCGCCACCCTGCGGGCCGGCGCCGCCTACCTGCCGCTGGACCCGACCCACCCGGTGGAGCGGCTCACCGAGTTGCTCGCGGACGCCCGGGTCGACCTCGCCCTGGCGGACCGCGTGCTGGACGGCATCGCGGCCCGCCCGCTGCCCGACCCGGCCGCCGCCCCCGGCGCGGCGCGCTGCACCCGGCCGTACCCGACCCCGGCGGACCGCGCCTACGTCCTCTACACCTCCGGCTCCACCGGCCGACCCAAGGGCGTGGAGATCGAGCACGCCGCGCTGACCAACCTGCTGCTCGACTTCCGCGACCGGCTGGCCGCCGCTCCCGAGCACCGCTGGCTGGCGCTGACCGCGCCCACCTTCGACATCGCCGCCCTGGAGCTCTACCTGCCGCTGATCAGCGGCGGTCGGGTGGTCTTCGCCCCGCCCGCCGCCCGCGCGGACGGGCGCGAGGTGGTCGAGCTGATCGAGCGGGAGGGGATCAGCCACCTGCAGGCCACCCCGTCCGGCTGGCAGCTGCTGCTGGACGCCGGTCTCGGCGAGGTCCCGGTGGGCCTGGTCGGTGGCGAGGCGCTGCCGCCCGCGCTGGCCGAGCGGCTACTGGCCCGCACCGGACGGCTGCTCAACGTCTACGGCCCGACCGAGACGACGGTCTGGTCCACCGCCGCCGAACTCACCGGCGGCGCCCAGACCGGGATCGGCACCCCGCTCGCCAACACCACCGTGCACCTGCTCGACCCGACCGGTCACCCGGTCCCGCACGGCGTGCCCGGCGAGCTGTGGATCGGCGGCGCCGGCCTGGCCCGCGGCTACCTGGGCCGCCCCGAGCTGACCGCCGAGCGGTTCGCCACCGGCCCCGACGGCGAGCGCCGCTACCGCACCGGCGACCTGGCCCGCCGCCGCGGGGACGGGTGCCTGGAGTTCCTGGGCCGGCTGGACGGGCAGGTCAAGCTGCGCGGCCACCGGATCGAACCCGGTGAGATCGAGGCGCGGCTGCTGGAGCACCCGGGAGTGGCGCGGGCCGCGGTGACCGTCCTCGACCCGGGCACCGACGGCGCCCGGCTGGTCGCCCACCTGGTGCCGGCCGGCCCCGCTCCCGAGGAGCGGGAGCTGCGCGCGCACCTGGCCCGCACCCTGCCGGCGGTGATGCACCCGGCGCTCTGGCGCACGCTGGACGAGCTGCCGCTGACCGGCAACGGCAAGGTCGACCGGGTCGCCCTGGCCGCCTGGCGCCCGCAGGCCGCCGCGGCGGCGGAGCCGGCGGCCGCGGCGGAGCGCGGCGGTACGGTCGCGGTGCTGCACGAGATCTGGTGCGAGGTGCTCGGCCTGCCGGCGGTCGGCGAGCAGGAGGACCTCTTCGACCTGGGCGGCCACTCGCTGACCGTCACCCAGATCGGTGCGCGGATCGCCGCCCGGCTCGGCGTGGACCTGCCGCTGCACGTCTTCTACGACGACGCCACCATCGCCGGCATGGCCGCTGCGGTGGAGCGGGCCGGGGGTGCCGGATGACCGGGGGCGCCGCATGACCGGGACCACCGCGCTGCACGTCGACCGGGCCCGTTCCGGGCGGGCCTGCGCCGGGCCCGGGCGGGCGGTGGGCGGGAAGCCGGTGGCCCCGCCGGCCTTCGCCGAGCAACGCCTTGCACCGGCTGCCGCAAGGAGCCCGGGGGTGCCGCTGCACCCGGTGGCGGAGGGCTTCCGGCTGGTCGAGGAGGAGCGCTGGGACGTCCGGCGCCGGCGGCGCACTGCCACCACCTCTGGAACCTCAAGGCCGCACTGCGCCGCCATCCCGAGCTGCACGGCCCCTACCTGCGGCAACTGCTCGCCGAGCTGCTCCGGCGGTTCCCGGAGCCGGCCGCGCTGCGGGAGCGGATCCCGGCGCCGGCGGGCCTGCGGCCGCTGCCGGCGCCCACTCCGGACCGGCTGGACCGGCACGGATTCGACGCCGATTCCGCCTGGCCGTTGGGGTCTCAGCGGACACAGGACGCGCTCGGGCAACCGTGAGGACACGCGGATGTAACGATCACCCCGACATTGCAGAAACTTGCTGCAAGGACTTTCATCGGCGGTTGCGCCGCTGTTACGTTCCTCCACAAGCCCGACGGCGGCACCAAGTGCGGTCGGCGTCGCGGGGCACATTATGCGCCCCCTCTCCCCAGTTCGGGCACCCACCCCCACCTTTCTCCCTAGGAGCTCTCATGCGGCGTGGCATCGCGGCCTCCGCTCTCGTTGCGGCCCTTGCGGTCACCCTTGCAGCCTGCGGCAGCAGCGGGTCGAGCAGCAGCTCGGCTCCGGCGGCCGGCTCGTCGGTCGACCCGAGCAAGGTCAGTGGCACCGTGACCTACTGGGACACCTCCGACGCCAAGGCCGAGGGGCCGACCTACCAGGCCGTGATCGCGGACTTCATGGCGAAGTACCCGAACGTCAAGGTCAACTACGTCAACGTGCCGTTCGGTGACGCGCAGAACAAGGTGAAGAACGCCTTCTCCACCGGCGCCGACGCCCCCGACGTGATCCGCTCCGAGGTCGCCTGGACCCCCGAGCTGGCCGCCGACCACTACCTGCTGCCGGTGGACGGCACCCCCGCCCTGGTCAACCCGGACGACTACCTGACCAACCCGGTCGCCGCCACCAAGTACGACGGCAAGACCTACGCCGTGCCGCAGGTCACCGACACCATGGCGCTCTTCTACAACAAGAAGATGTTCGCCGACGCCGGTATCACCAACCCGCCGGCCAGCATCGACGAGCTCAAGGCCGACAGCGCCCTGATCAAGCAGAAGCTCGGCAAGACCGGCTTCTACCTGCGCGGCGACGACGCCTACTGGAGCCTGTCCTTCCTCTACGGCGAGGGCGGCGACCTGGTCGACGCCGGCACCAAGACGGTCACCGTCGACAACGCCGCCGGCGTCAAGGCCTTCAGCACCATCAAGGACCTGGTCGACTCGGGTGCCGCCAAGACCTCGGTCACCGACGGCTGGACCAACATGATGTCGGACTTCCAGGCCGGCAACGTGGCGATGATGATCAACGGCCCGTGGTCGCTGGCCACCATCAACCAGGGCGGCGGCGCCTTCGCCGACAAGTCCAACCTGGGCATCGCGGTGGTCCCGGCCGGCAGCGCCGGCCAGGGCGCCCCGCAGGGCGGCCAGTCCTACGCGATCTACGCCGGCAGCAAGAACACCGCCGCCGACGAGCTGTTCGTCCAGTACATGTCCTCGCCCGAGGCGCAGGCCAAGATCTTCAAGGGCACCGGCGCGCTGCCGACCCGCAAGTCGGTCTGGGCCCAGCCGGACATCGCCTCCACCGACGAGGTGAAGTTCTTCAAGGACGCCATCGACAAGGCCCACCAGCGTCCGTGGATCCCGGAGGGCGGCACCCTGTTCGCCCCGCTGGCGACCGAGTACACCGCGATGCTGTCCGGCAAGGAGAGCCCGGCGACCGCCGCCAAGAACACCGGCGACGCGTACCGCAAGAACCTCGGCTGGAAGTAAGGACCTTCAGGGCATGGCTGCCGTGGACACCACCACCGGCCGGCCCGGCGCGCCGGCCGCGGGCGGGGACACCCCCGCCCGCGGCCCGCGGCGCACGGTCGGCGCCCCCGGGCGACTCCGCCTGGCACTGAGCAAGCACTGGTACGCCTGGACGCTGGTGGCACCGGTCGTCATCGTCATCGCGGTGCTGGTCGGCTACCCGCTGGTGCAGGGGCTCTACCTCTCCACCACCAACGCGAACGACAAGAACTCCGAGAAGCAGATCGGGCAGTTCCTGCACATCCCGGCCAGTTACAAGAACGTCGGGCTGAGCAACTACACCGACATCCTGTTCGGCGCGCACTCCACCTTCTGGGCGCGGCTCGGCTGGACCGTCACCTGGACCATCAGCTGCGTGGCCGTCTCGTTCCTGGTCGGCCTGGCGCTGGCCCTCATGCTCAACCGTCAGCTGCGGTTCCGCGGGCTCTACCGCACCATGCTGATCCTGCCCTGGGCGGTGCCGGCCTTCGTCTCGACGTTCAGCTGGCGGTTCATCATGAACCACGACCGCGGGTTCCTGAACCATGCGCTGCAGGCGATGGGCCTGCCGGCCCTCGACTGGCTGAACGACCCGACGATGGCCCAGATCTCGGTGATCATCGTCAACATCTGGCTGGGCTTCCCGTTCGTCATGGTGGCGATCCTGGGCGGTCTGCAGTCCATCCCCGCCGAGCAGTACGAGGCGGCCGAGATGGACGGCGCGAGCGCCTGGCAGAAGTTCTGGTACATCACGCTGCCGGCCCTGCGTCCCGTCAGCAGTACCGTGATCCTGCTCAGCACGATCTGGACCTTCAACATGTTCCCGGTGATCTTCCTGCTCACCCGTGGCGGGCCGGGGGACACCACCCAGCTGCTGGTCACCTACGCCTACAACGAGGCCTTCACGGGCGTGCGGCAGTTCGGTGAGTCCTCCGCCTGGGGCGTGATCATCCTGTTGATCCTCGCGGTGTTCGCCGTCTTCTACCGGCGTTCGCTGCGCAAGCAAGGCGAGGTGTGGTGACCGTGGCCCAGTCCAAGAAGCGCTCCTTCGGAGCCTCGGCAGCCCTGCACGGCGGCCTGGTCGCGGCCTCGGTGGTCTCGGTCTTCCCGGTGCTGTGGATCTTCCTCACCTCGCTCAAGCCGGCCGGGCACGAGACCAGTTCGAAGTTCATCGACCACCCCACGCTGGCGGCCTACGGCGACCTGCTCAGCCACACCGCGTTCCTCACCTGGTTCGGGAACTCGCTGCTGATCGCCGGCTGCACCACGGTGCTCGGCGTCTTCCTGGCGGCCACCACCGGGTACGCGGTGAGCCGGTTCAGGTTCCCCGGCATGCGGCCGGTGATGTGGACCCTGCTGGTCACCCAGATGTTCCCGGTGGCGATCCTGATCGTGCCGCTCTACCAGCTGCTGGCCAAGCTGCAGCTGCTGAACCAGCCGATCGGCCTGATCCTCACCTACCTGACGATCGCGGTCCCGTTCAGCGCCTGGACCATGAAGGGCTACTTCGACACCATCCCGACCGAGATCGACGAGGCCGGGCGGATCGACGGACTCAACCCCTTCGGCACCTTCTGGCGGCTGATCATGCCGCTGGCCCGCCCGGGCCTGGCGGTCACCGCGTTCTACTCCTTCATCACCGCCTGGGGCGAGGTGGCCTATGCCTCCCAGTTCATGACCGGCACCGACAGGATGACGCTCTCCGGCGGCCTGCAGACCTTCGTCAGCCAGTACACCCAGAACTGGTCCTGGATGTCGACCGCCTCGGTGCTGATCGCCGTCCCGGCCGCGGTCGTCTTCCTGCTGGTCCAGCGCTACCTGGTGGCCGGTCAGATCGCCGGCTCCGTCAAGTAGCCGGCCGCACCGCCACCTACCTCCACCACTAGTCCCCGAGGGATCTGTCATCATGACCCAGACCCAGACCTCCATGACTCAGCACGCGGCCGACACCTCCCGGCCCGTCCTCGCCGCCGCCGACACCCAGGCGGCCGGGGAGCCCAGAGGCTGGTGGCGCGACGCGGTCATCTACCAGGTGTACCCGCGCAGTTTCGCCGACGCCAACGGTGACGGGATGGGCGACCTGCCGGGCATCCGCAGCCGGCTGCCCTACCTGCGCGACCTCGGGGTGGACGCGGTCTGGCTCTCCCCGTTCTACGCCTCGCCGCAGGCCGACGCCGGCTACGACGTGGCCGACTACCGCGCGGTGGACCCGATGTTCGGCACCCTGCTGGACGCCGACGCGCTGATCCGCGAGGCGCACGAGCTGGGCCTGCGGATCATCGTGGACCTGGTGCCCAACCACTCCTCGGACCAGCACGAGTGGTTCCAGCGCGCGCTGCGCGAGGGCCCCGGCTCCCCGCTGCGGGACCGCTACCACTTCCGCCCCGGCCTCGGCGCCGACGGCGAACTGCCGCCCAACGACTGGGAGTCCATCTTCGGCGGCCCGGCCTGGACCCGCACCGCGAACCCGGACGGCACCCCGGGGGAGTGGTACCTGCACCTGTTCGCCCCCGAGCAGCCCGACTTCAACTGGGACAGCCGCGCGGTGGCCGACGAGTTCCGCTCGATCCTGCGGTTCTGGCTGGACATGGGCGTGGACGGCTTCCGGGTCGACGTGGCGCACGGCCTGGTCAAGGCCCCCGGCCTGCCCGACCTCGGTGCGCACAACCAGCTGCACCTGCTGGGCAACGACGTGATGCCGTTCTTCGACCAGGACGGCGTGCACGAGATCTACCGCGCCTGGCGGCAGATCCTGGACGAGTACCCCGGCGAGCGGATCGCGGTCGCCGAGGCCTGGACCCCGACGGTCGAGCGGACCGCGAACTACGTCCGCCCCGACGAGATGCACCAGGCCTTCAACTTCCAGTACCTGAGCACCTACTGGGACGCGGTCGAGCTGCGCGCGGTGATCGACTCCTCGCTCGCCGCGATGCGCCCGGTCGGCGCGCCCACCACCTGGGTGCTGTCCAACCACGACGTCACCCGGCACGCGACCCGGTTCGCCAACCCGCCCGGCGGCACCCAGCTGCGCACCGCCGGCGACCGCGAGCTGGGCCTGCGCCGGGCCCGCGCGGCCAGCCTGCTGATGCTGGCGCTGCCCGGCTCCGCCTACGTCTACCAGGGCGAGGAGCTCGGCCTGCCGGACGTCACCGACCTGGCCGACGAGGTCCGCCAGGACCCGTCGTTCTTCCGCGCCAGCGGGCAGGACGGCTACCGCGACGGCTGCCGGGTGCCGATCCCGTGGTCCGGCACCGAGGCGCCGTACGGCTTCGGCCCGGCGCAGGGCGGGCCGAGCTGGCTGCCGCAGCCGGCCGAGTGGGCCGGCCTGAGCGTGGCCGCGCAGACCGGTGACCCGACCTCCACCCTGGAGCTGTACCGCAGCGCGCTGACCATCCGCCGCGGGCACCCCGACCTGGGCGCCGGCTCGGCGGTGGAGTGGCTGGACGCGCCGGAGGGCGTGCTCGCCTTCCGCCGCGGCGCCTTCCGCTGCCTGGTCAACACCACCGGCGAGACGGTCGAGTTCGACACCCCGGGCCGGCTGCTGGTCAGCTCCGCAGTTGACGCGGTGCCGGGACGACTTGCACCGGACAGCGCCGGCTGGTGGGCGGTCTGACATGGTTGCAATAGGCTCTGGGATCGTGACTACGGCGCGACTCTCGGACATCGCGGCGCAGGCGGGGGTCAGCGAGGCCACCGTCAGCCGCGTCCTCAACGGCAAGGCGGGCGTCTCCGCGACCACCCGCCAGACCGTGCTGGCAGCACTCGACGTGCTCGGGTACGAGCGGCCCACCCGCCTGCGCCAGCGCAGCGCCGGGCTGATCGGGCTGATCACGCCCGAACTGAGCAACCCGATCTTCCCCGCGCTCGCGCAGGTGATCGAGCAGGTGCTCAGCCGGCACGGCTACACGCCGGTGCTCTGCACCCAGACCCCCGGCGGCTCCACCGAGGACGAACTGGTGGAGATGCTGGTGGAGCGCGGGGTGGCGGGCATCGTGTTCGTCTCCGGGCTGCACGCCGACACCACGGCCGACCACGACCGGTACGCCAAGCTGACCGGCCGTCAGGTGCCGTTCGTGCTGATCAACGGGTACAGCGACCGGATCGCCGCACCGTTCATCTCGCCGGACGACCGGGCCGCGATGTGGATGGCGGTCCAGCACCTGACCGAGCTGGGGCACGAGAAGATCGGCCTGGCCGTCGGCCAGCGGCGGTACGTGCCGGTGCAGCGCAAGATCGAGGGCTTCACGGCCGCGATGCAGTCGGTGCTCGGGGTGAGCGCCGAGGAGGCGGAGCAGCTGGTGCACCACACGCTGTTCAGCGTGGAGGGCGGGCACTCGGCGGCCGGTGCGCTGCTGGACCAGGGGTGCACCGCGATCGTGTGCGGCAGCGACATGATGGCGCTCGGCGCGATCCGGGCGGTCCGCCAGCGCGGGCTGTCGGTGCCGGGCGACGTCTCGGTGGTCGGCTTCGACGACTCGCCGCTGATCGCCTTCACCGAGCCGCCGCTCACCACGATCCGCCAGCCGGTGGAGGCCATGGCCACCGCCGCCGTGGACGCACTGCTGGAGGAGGTCGGCGGCGAGCCGGCCCGGCGCGCGGAGTTCATGTTCCAGCCCGAGCTGGTCATGCGCGGCTCCACGGGGGCCCACGGCCGCTGACCGGACCGGTGCACCGCGAGCGCCGCCGCCCCACCGGGGCGGCGGCGCTCTCGCGCTCTCGCGCTCTCGCGCTCTCGCGCTCTCGCGCTCTCGCGCTCTCGCGCTCTCGCGCGCTCGCGCTCTC